>DATFUN010000125.1:0-4203 GCA_035260805.1 Myxococcales bacterium
CCGGTCCCGGGCCCGGCGCGGGGCACGTGCTCTCGCTCTTGTCGCTCGCTTCCTGCGCGTTCGGCGCGATCACCGTGGCGCTGCTGCGGCGGCAGCACGAGCCGTGCGCGCACCTGGTTCCTCCGGAACCGACCCTGACGGACGCTCTGCGTCCCTGGACCGAGCCGGCGGCGCGCAGCGCGCTGGTCTTTCACGTCGCCTGGGCCGCGGCCTGCGGGCTCTCCGCCGCCTTCTATCCGATCCACATGATCGGCAACCTGCGCATGGGGTTCGCGCGCATGGCGCTCTACAACGGCGCGATCGCGGTGGTGCGCATGCTGACCGCGCCGCTCTGGGGGCGCGCGCTGGACCGCGTCGGCGCGCGGCCCGTCCTGGTCGCGTGCTGCTTCGGGCTCAGCATCTCCAACGCCCTCTGGCTCTTTCCGCGCGAGGACGTCCTCTGGCCGCTCGCGGTCGACGCCGTGCTCTGCGGCGTGCTGCTGGCGGGCCAGGGGCTCGCCTCCTTCTCGCTGCCGCTCAACGTCTCCTCGCGTGGGACCCGGCCCTTCCATCTCGCTGCCTTCGCCGCCGCAGCCGGGATCGCCACCGGGGTCGCCTCCGCCGCCGGCGGTGGGCTCGCGCACGTCCTGCCCGCGCACGTGGGGTTCCTGGGGCGCACTCTGGTCGGGTCGCAGCTCCTGTTCCTCATGAGCGGGGTGCTGCGGCTCTGCGCCGCCGCGCTCGCGCTGCGCATCGTGGAACCCGGAGCGCGTCCGGTGCAGGCGCTGGGCCGCCTCGCGCTGGAGGGCGCGCTCCGCAGGCAGCGGCCCCCGCAGCTCGATCCGGGTTGCGCGGTGCCGGTGGCGCGGCGAAGCTCGGCGGCGTGACGTACGACTGCCAGCGCTGCGGCGCCTGCTGCTGCAATCCCGCCGAGAACCGCGCCGAAGGATACCGCGACTACGTGCCCGTCGAGCCCGGGTCGCGGCTGCTACGAAGGCTGCAGCTCCTCGGCCGCTACACCGTGCTGAACGGACGCGGCGAGCGGCACCTCAAGATCGTCGGCGCGGAGGAGCGCTGCGCCGCGCTGGAGGGGGCGCTGGGCCGCCGCGTCCGCTGCGCCGTCTATCTCGACCGGCCCGCCGCGTGCCGCAAGGTCGAGGCGGGGAGCGCCCGCTGCCTGCAGTACCGGGCCGAGCGCGGCATCACTTCCTGAAGGTCGCCACGCTGCCGGGCTGCTCCTCGAGCCGCACCTCGTCGACGGGGAGCCCGGCGCGCTCGGCTTGCTCGAACAGGAGGCGCGCCAGGTTCTCGGCCGTGGGCGCCACGTCGAGGGCGCGGAAGGGCTCGCCGAGCGACCGCAGCGCCGCGGCGAGCGGATCGTCGCGGTGGAGCAGCATCTGGTGATCGAGCTGCTCGTCCACGTAGGCGCGCACCCGGCGCTGGATGACGTCGAAGTCCGCCACCATCCCTTGCGCGTCCAGCGCCTCCGAGCGGAGCGTCACGAACGCGCGCGCGTTGTGGCCGTGCAACCGCCCGCACTTGCCGGGGTGACCGAGCAGCCGGTGGCCGTAGCAGAAGGCCAGCTCCTGGGTGACCTGGAACATGCGCCGATTGTAACCCGGCTGTAGCATGCCGCGCCGATGCAGCCGCTCGAATCGTGGGGCCGCTACCCGCTGGCGCGCCAGGCGGCGGTGCCCGTCCACTGGCGCAGCGATCCGCTCCCGACGGTGCACGGGACCTTGCTGCCGTTCGGCCAGGGTCGCAGTTACGGGGACTGCTGCCTCAACGAGGGCGGCACGCTCCTCGCCACCTCCCGCCTGGACCGGTTCATCGAATTCGATCCCGGCCGCGGCGTGCTCCGCTGCGAGGCGGGGACGCGGCTGGGCGACATCCTCGCCTTCGCCGTCCCGCGCGGCTTCTTCCTGCCGGTGCTCCCCGGGACCCGCTTCGTCTCGGTGGGCGGCGCCATCGCCAACGACATCCACGGAAAGAACCACTTCCGCGCCGGGACCTTCGGGCGGCACGTGCTGCAGCTGGAGCTATTGCGCTCGTCCGGCGAACGGACCGTCTGCTCTGCGGAGCAGAACGCGGAGCTGTTCGCCGCGACCGTGGGTGGATTGGGCCTGACCGGGCTCGTGACCTGGGCGGAGCTGCAGCTCCGCCCCGTCCAGGGACCGTTCATCGACACCGAGACGGTGCCCTTCAGCGGGCTGGACGAGTTCCTCGCCATCGACGCGGACTCCTCGCAGCGCTACGAGTACACGGTGGCGTGGATCGATCCGCGCCGGCGCGGCCTGTGCGGCTTGTACTTTCGCGGCGACCACTCCGCGCGCCCAGGCAAGGCTCCGCCCCCGCGTGAGCCGGCGGCGTTTCCCTTCGACCTGCCCGAGGTGGCGGTGAGCGGCCCGACCGTGGCCGCGTTCAACGCGCTGTACTACGCGCGCGGCCGCCTGCGATCGGGGCGGAAGCTGGTCCGCTACGCGTCGTTCTTCTTCCCTCTCGACGCGATCGGACGGTGGAACCGGCTCTATGGCAAGCGGGGCCTCCTGCAGTTCCAGTGCGTCGTCCGCGATCCCGCGGCGGTGCGCGCGCTGCTCGACCGCATCGCCTCGTCGGGGCTGCGCTCTACGCTCGGAGTGCTGAAGACCTTCGGCGAGGTTCCCTCCCCGGGGATTCTCTCCTTCCCGCGCCCGGGAGCGACGCTCGCGCTGGATTTCCCGAACCGCGGTGCAGACACCTTCGCCCTGCTCGACGCGCTGGAATCGATGGTGCGGGAGGCGGGCGGCGCGCTCTACGCGGCGAAGGACGCGCGGATGTCTCCGGCCACCTTCGCGGCCGCGTATCCACGCGCCGCCGCGTTCGAGCGGCACGTCGATCCGGCGTTCTCCTCCTCCTTGTGGCGGCGGGTCCGCGCCGCATGAGGCGCGTCCTGGTGCTCGGCGCCACCTCGGCGATCGCGCAGCAGGTCGGGCGCCTGTACGCCGCCCGCGGGGCCGAGCTGTTCCTGGTCGCGCGCAACGAGGAGCGGCTGGCCGCGGTGGCCGACGACCTGCGCGTACGCGGCGCCTCGGTCGAGACGGCCGTCGCCGACCTGGACGATGCGGGGCGGCACGAGGATCTCCTCGCTCGCGCCGCGCCGCTCGACGTGGTCCTGCTCGCGCACGGCGTCCTGGGCGACCCCGGCGAGACCGGACGGAGCGCCGAGGCCGCCGAGGCGGTGCTGCGGACCGATCTGGTCGGGCCGGTCTCGCTGCTCACCCGCGCGGCGCAGCGCCTCGAGGCGCAGGGGAGCGGGTGCATCGTCGCGCTCTCCTCGGTGGCCGGCGATCGGGGCCGGGGCAGCAACGCCGTGTACGGCGCCGCCAAGGCGGGGCTGACGGCGTTCCTCTCCGGGCTGCGCAACCGGCTGGCCCCCGCGGGTGTCCGGGTGGTCACGGTGAAGCCGGGATTCGTGGACACGCCGATGACCGGGCATGTGGCCAAGAACCCGCTCTTTGCCTCGCCCGAGCGAGTTGCCCGCGACCTCCTGCGCGCGATCGACACCGGCGCGGACGTCGTCTACACGCCGTGGTGGTGGCGTTTCGTGATGCTCGTCGTGCGTCTGATTCCGGAGAGGCTGTTCAAGCGGCTCTCGCTGTAGTGGCGCCGCCGTGGTAGGTCAGGTCCATGGAGATCGAAGGGTTGGGCGAGGTGCGCGCGTTCGAGCCGGACCGGGTGATGCTGCGGATGCGCGGCGCCGCGGTGACGGTGTCCGGGTGGCGCATCGGGGTCGAAGCGCCCCGCGGACCGGGTGGCGTCGTGCTCGCAGAGCACGGCTCGCAGAAGTTCTACCGGGGCGAAGGCGTCCTCCTCGGCTGGCCGCAGGAGCGGCTGGAGGCCGCCTACCGCGCGCTGCTGCCGCCGCCGGCGCAAGGATCCGGCAACGACCATCTACAGCTCGGATAGGCGGCCCGCCCGTCAGTACGGCAGGATGTACGAAACGCCCGCGTTGATCGTCCACACCGAGAAGCTGTCCGTCAGGATGTGGTACATGAACGCGGCCTGCACTCCCAGGTTCGGCATCACGTGCGGGATGGGATAGTTCCCTTGCGCGCCGAGCGCGAGGCCCACCTTGGTCCCCGCGCCGCTGCTGATCGGCACCACCGAGAGACCGGCGAGCCCCGAGAGCTGCACGGGACCGACGTGGTCGCCGCGGATGCCGCCGCCCACCGTGATCGGCACGCT
>DATFUN010000126.1:0-3451 GCA_035260805.1 Myxococcales bacterium
TTCAGATCGTCGAGGGCGCGAGACAGATTCGTCACCCGGGCGACCGGGCAGTGCTCCAGGGCACCCGCCGCGGCCTTGGAGGCCGCGGGCGTGATCCCGGCCGCCCGGTCCTTGGGCAGCACCACCCCGTGTGCGCCGAGCGCATGGGCGCTGCGGACCAGCGCTCCCAGGTTCTGGGGATCGGTGACGCCGTCGAGCAGCAGCAAGAAGGGAGGCTCGCCCCGCTCCCTGGCGGCGTCGAGGAGGTCGGGGAGCTCGGCGTAGCGGAACTCGGCCACCTCGGCGCCGACGCCCTGGTGCACGCCGCCCCGGGACCTCCGGGCCAGGTCGCCGTGCGGCGCTTCCTCGATACGGACGCCGGCGGCAGCCGCCGCCTCGGCGACCCGCTCACCCCCGTGCGACCGCCGGCCGTCGCGGCCGCGCTCGAGCAGCACGCGCACCACGTCCTGCGGATGGGCCTTGAGCGCCTCGAGGACCGGGTTCAGGCCGTAGACGAACCGGCTCACTCCACCACGACGGCGAGCGCCACCTCGCGCTTCTGCCGCTCGCAGAGCTTCTCGGTGCAGATGAAGAAGGTGACTTGCGCCTTCAGCTCGTCCGTCCCGGACTGCTTGCCCACGAAGGGCACGTCGAACTCGACACCCTTGCCCGCGGTCTCCTTGGCGTCCGGCCGCCCCAGCTTCTGCTTGGGAAGCTCCAGCGACGGGCCCGCGGAGACGGTCACCGAGAGCGGCGCTTCCGGCGAGACGTGCGCGTCGCTGCGCGGCACCACCGTCACCTTGGCCTGTCCCTTCTCGCCCTTCTTCACCCTCAACGGACCCTGGCTCGTCTCGATCTTGTACGCCGCCGCCGCATCCGCATGGGCGTCTGCCTCCGCGAATGCAGGTACCGCAACCAGACAGGCCGCTAGGAGGCTCGCCATCCAGGTCCGCATGGTTGTTAGACGCCAGAAACCCCGGAATGTTGCAAGTCGCATCGGGAGAACCAAACTCAACTCCGCGCCTCCGCGTTCCGCTTTTCGGCCGCTCCGGCGGGTTCAAGGGGCTTGTTTGCGGCGGGGTTGGGAGCGGGCCAGCTCCTCGGCGCAGCCGATGATGGGAAGCGCCAGGTCCTTGCCGGTGGCGCGCTCCAGGCCCTTGAGGCCGGGGCTCGAGTTGACGTCGAAGACCATGGGGCCCGCGTGCGTCTCGATCAGGTCCACCGCGGCGACGTCCAGCCCCACCACGCGCGCCGCCTCGACCGCGATCCGATCCAGCGCGGCCGGCACCTTCACCGCCTTCAGCTGGGCCCCGCGGGCGAGCGTGTGCAGCAGCCGGCCCGGGCGGGGCCGCCGCTCGACCCAGGCGACGGCGCGCCCGCCGACCACTAGCGCGCGCAGGTCGCGCTCGCGCCGCCTCCGGACGTACCGCTGCACCAGCAGGTTGTGCCCCATCGAGAGCACGGCCTCCATGGCGGCTTCCATCGACTGCAGGCTCTCGCAGACCATCACGCCCGGCCGCTCGGCGGGCGTCAGCAGCTTGATCAGCACCGGCACCCCGCCCACCAACTCGACCATCGCGCGCAGGTCCGAGGCGGTGGCTGCCATCACGGTGGCGGGGACGGGAACTCCGCTCGCCGCCAGGAGCTGCAGCGAGCGCATCTTGTTGCGGCTGGAGGCGATCGCCGAGGCGTCGTTCAGCGTCGGCACGCCCATCATGCCGAAGTGGTTCACCACCGCCAGCCCGTACGCCTGGATGGACGGGGCGATCCGGGGCACCACCACGTCGGTCGGTGGCAGCTTGCGCTGCCGGTAGAACGCCGACGGCCGGCCGTCGAGGTGCATCTCCACCCCGAGCGGATCCAGCACCCTCACCCGCGCCCCCCGCAAGCGCGCCGCCTGGGCGAGCCTGCGCGTCGTGTAGATGGAGAGACCGCGGCTGAGGAGGGTCACGTGCACGGGGGGCGGAAGGGTGTCCCGCCGGCCGGCACCGGTCAAGCAATGCCGCGCTTGCCCTCGCCCTGGACCTCGCCCGGGTTATGCTCCGCGGCCGTGCTGACCGTCCTCTCCTGGTCCACAGCGCGCAAGTCGCGGACGCCCATCGTCCAGCTGGTCGCCGACCACCTGCGCGCCGAGCCGACGCTGCTGGCGCTCCTCGCCGACCGGTACACGAGCGAATCGAGCCTGCGGCCGTTCGCGCCGCTCGCCGAAAAGCTCCGGGACCGGATGCACGTGCTGGTCCTCGCCGAATGGCCCCAGGACGAGCGCGAGCGCGACGGCGAGATCCTGCTGCGCTCGCTGGGCGTCTCGCGCGAGGCGTGGCCGATGCTGCTCCGCGACGAGGACGACGCGCGGTTCGCCATCGTGCTCAACCGGGGCCGGCCGGTGGCGCTGATCAACCTGTTCTTCCGCGAGCTGCCGCAAGGGTCCGGCGGCGCCCAGGAGGAAGAGGTCCGGGCCTGGGAGGACGAGGCTTTGCGCAAACTGGAGGCGCTGCTCTCGCGAGTCTCGCCCTTGCCGCCGGACGCGGCTCCCGGTCCCGACCTGTCGCGCAACCCCGATCCCGCACCGAGCCGCGACCGCTTCGAGCTCATCGAGCTGGACTGATGCGCGCCGCCCTCCTGGCAGCCCTCCTGGCCGCGTTCACCCCACCCTCGTCCTCCACCTCTTCCTCGACCCCGCCCTCGAGCCCCCTCGCCGTCCGCCCCGTCTCCGAGGCCGCGAGCCTCGCCCGCGAAGCCGGGCACGGCCGTCCCGCCGTGCTCCACTTCTGGGCCACCTGGTGCGACGCGTGCCGCGACGAGTTCCCTCGCATCCGCAAGCTGCTCAATGGGCTCCCCGCCCGGAACGTGGGCGTCCTGCTCGTCAGCATCGACCGCCCCGACAAGCTGGAGCAGGTGAAGCGCGACCTGCGCCGGTTCGGCGTCTCGCGGCTGCCCGCGGTGGTGCTCGATGCGCCCGACCCGGATCCGGTGGTCAAGGCGATGGGCGAGCCAGCGTGGGACGGCACGCTGCCCTCGACCTTCGTGTTCGACTCGCAGGGCAGGCTGCACAAGAGCTTCCTGGGTCGCACCGATGCGGCCTCGCTCGAGAAAGCGGTCCGGGGCGTCCGCTAATGGACATCCATCTCCGGGTCTGCGCCCGAGGTGCGACAGAGCGGGGCCCTGCCTCTTGAGCCGCCCCCCCTGCAGGGTACAGGCTGCGGCCCATGCAGCGGGAGATGACGGACGGAAGGGTCCTGCTCCGGATCACCGGAAGGTTCGACCCGGCCAGCGCGCTCCTCCTCGAGCGCGAGCTGGTCAAGGAAGACGAGACCGAGGAAGTGGTGCTGGACTTCGCCTCGGTGGACGAGCTGGGCGACGCGAGCGTCGCAGTGCTCAGCCACGTGCTGCGCAGCGCGCATTCGCGCTCGCTGCGGGTGCGCGGCCTGCGCCGCCACCACGAGCGCCTGCTCAAGTATTTCGGCATCGAGCT
>DATFUN010000127.1:0-4238 GCA_035260805.1 Myxococcales bacterium
AAGGAGAGCGCCAGGAAGCCGGCCGCGTTGATCAGGGTGGCGAACACGATCGCGCGGCCGGAGACCCGCAGGGCGTGCCCGAGCGCCTCCGCGAGAGGCGCTCCGTCGCGCTCGTGCAGGTGGTGGAAGAAGTGGATCTGGTCGTTCTCCGTCGTGCCGAGGACCGTGGTGGCGATGAGGATCGTCGCCAGGTTCAGCGACCCGCCGAGCAGCCGGATCCCCAGGAAGGTGGCGAGGATGGCAAACACCGAAGGGATCATCGCCAGGAGGCGCGCCGACGGGCTGCGGAAGACGTAGAGGAACACGACGAAGATGAGCGCGGCCGTGAGCACGAAACTCTGCGCCAGTGTAGGGACCAGCGTGTCGCCCACCTTGGCGTGCAGAAGGGACTGGCCCACCACGCGCATCTGCGCTCCGGCGAGCGGCCCGGCCTTCAGCGCCTCCCAGGCGCGCCCGATGCTCCCCGACAGCGCGGCATAGCCCGCCGCGTCGCCCTGCCGGAACAGCACCGTGATCTGGAGGTCGCGCAGCCCGTTCACGTCCACGTAGCCACGCAGGCCGGACTCCGTGAGCAGCAGCTGCTCGAGGTCGGCGGTGGCGCGGGCGAACTGCGCCGGATCGTCCGGGAGACGCTCGTCCTGTCCGGCGAAGTAGCGCCGCAGTCTGAGGAAGGTGGTCGGCCCGACGGCGGCGATGACGACGGGCGCGGATTCGATCTCTGCCTGGAACCGGTCGACGGCGCGCAGCACCTCGGGATCCGTCGCTGCCGGCCGCGGCAGATGGATCCAGACGTGCGCGACGTTGAGGTCGGCGACGTGCTCGCGGAACCAGACGAGGTCGTGCCGGAGCGGAAGCGAGGCATCCATGTACGTGAGCGTGTCGACGCCGACGGACATGGGGCGCAGCCCGCCGGGGATGCCGAAGAGAGCGGCGGCGCCCGCGATGCAGAGCAGGAGCACGGCGGCCACGAGCTTGCGGCGGTACCGGAAGGTGAAGGCGGGCACTCCGGCCACCACGCGCTGGTAGATCCCGGTCCGCGCGGCGCCGGGGGGCCTGGTCGGGGTGCGGAGCATGAGCTGCAGGGCCGGGAAGAGGGTGAACGCCACCACCCAGGAGATGGCGAGGCCGAGCGCGGTCCAGATCCCCATCTCGCGGATCGGTCGCACCCTGGAGATGGAGAGGGCCGCGAACCCGAGCACCGCGGCGAACGTCGATGCGGTCACCGGCAGGAGCTTGTTGCGAAGCGCGGCGAGGTGGTGCTCGCGCAGCGGAACGTCAGCGGGGCGGTCGACGAACCGCGAATGGAGATAGGTCAGGCTCGCGAGCGTCGTCACCAGCACGGTGAGCGGCACCAGCACCGAGACGATGGTGAAGGTGAAGCCGAGCATCCCGCCCGCTGCCACGCCCAGTGCCACCGCCGATCCCAGGGACAGCATGAAAGCGAGGAGCGTGCGCACCGACCGGTAGAGCAGGAGCGCGACAACGACCACCAGCGCGCCGAAGAAGGGGAAGTACCGGGCCGATGCCGCGCCCGACTGGTGCTCGAGCCACGAGTCGACGTAGGGCGTTCCCACCCTGCGGACCTCTCCCGCTCCTGAGCGCGCGAGGGCGGCGTCGATGCCGGCGAGCGCGGCGTCTCGCTCCTTGGGGCCGTGCACGTCCAGGGTCGCGACGACCGCGAGGAAGCGGTCGCCGAGAAGGCCTTGCTTGCGGAAGAACTGCGTGCCGGTCGCCAACCGGCGCAATTCTTCCGGCCCGGCCCCGGGGCGCGCTCGCCGGACGGCATCGAGCACCGAGAAGGCCCCCACCCGAGGCACCGCGCGAAGCTCCCGCTCGGCGGCCTCCACGCGCAGAAGGCTGGCGGGCGCCCAAGGGTCGTCCGACTCGAAGAAGAGGAGCACCGACGGAGAATCGGGAAAGATGCGCTCGAAGGCGCGGGTCGCGGCGAAGTCGGGATCGCTCGGCACGATGAGCCGGTCGAGCCCCCCCTCGGACGGGATGCGCGCGGCGCGGACCGCCGCCAGGGGAACGAGCAGCGCGTAGGCCAGCAGGATGGGAATGCGCCAGGAGACGATGCGCGACAGCATCCGGCCCGGGAGATCGTTCACCGCTGGAACCCTACCGCGGCTTCGCGTAGAGAGGCGCGAATGATCGCGCTTGCTGCGGTGACGTTGGTGGTGTGCGCGCCTGGATTTCCGGGCAGCTCGGCGGAAGCGCGGCCGGGGATGGACGCTCTCGCCAAGGCCCTGGCAGGGGCCGGGCACTTGCCGGCTGGTTCGCTGTCCGCGGTGTACGAGGAAACCGGGGCGGGCGGCCTGCGCCGCTTGGCGCAAAAGGACGCGGCCCTGCTCCTGGCCCCGCTGCCGTTCTTCCTCGACCATGAGAAGGAGCTGCGGCTGGTCGCGCGCCTGTCGGCCGTGCCGCGCGACGGCGAAGCGCTGGAGCGCTGGACGCTGGTGACCGGCAAGGACCATCCCGCCTCGCTCGAGGGCTACACGGTGCAGTCGAGCGCGGGCTACTCGAAGCGCTTCGTGCACGCGGCCGCGCCCGGGCTGCCGAAGCAGGTGGACATCCGGCCAGGCAGCGCGGTGCTCTCCGCCCTGCGGCGAGCCGCGGACGGTGAGAAGGTCGCGGTGTTGCTGGACGGCGCACAGGCCGCGGCGCTCGGGAAGCTCCCGTTCGCGTCTTCGCTCGCGGTGGTCGCGACCTCTTCCCCGATGCCCGTGGCGATAGTGGCGACGGTGGCGAAGCGGATGGACGAGGGCCGCTGGAAGACGCTCGAGCCCGCGTTCAGGCGGCTGGCCGACGATCCCGCGGCTCGCGAGGCGCTGGAGGGCGTCCGCATGGCGGGGTTCGCGCCGCTGGATCGCAACGCATTGGACGCTGCGCGGGCGGCATGGAGCCGCGCGCAGTGAAGCGCGCCGCCCTTCTGCTCTGCGCCGCTTGCGCGAGCGCGCTGCACAAGCCGCCGCCGATCGAATCGATCGCCCCCGCCCCGCGCAGTGGAGCCGACCAGCTCCTCGCCGAGGCCGAGGCGGCCTGGGCGCGACGGGCGGAGCCGGCACAGGCCGCCGCTGCCGAGGACCTCTATCTGGAGGCGGCGCGCGCCGACCCGCGCCGGCCCGAGTCGTTCGCCGGCGCCATCCGCGCCAAGGCGTTCCGGCTCGGGCGCGAAAAGGACGGCGGCGAGCGCCTGCGCCTCGCGCAGACTGCGGTGGAGGTCGGCCAGCTCTGCGAGGAGAACGTGCCCGGGGCGGCCCTCTGCGATTACTGGCTCGCCGCCGCTCTGGGTCTGCAGGCGAGGGAGCGGAGCGCCACGGCCAAGGACGCGCTGCCGCGCATGACCGATCTGCTGCGCCGCGCCGCCCGCACCGATCCGTCGATCGACCATGGTGGCCCGCACCGCCTGCTCGCGACGGTCCTTCTCCGCGCTCCGACCTGGCCGCTGGGTCCTGGCGATCCCGAGGGCGCGCTGCCGGAAGCGCAGGCGGCGATTCGCATCGCCCCGGACTTCCCGCCCAACCAACTCGTGCTCGGCGAGGCCTTGCGGAAGAACGATCGCGCCGCCGAGGCGCGCAGCGCCTATTCGAAGGCCCGTCGCTTGGCGATGGACGCAGCGGCGCGGGGCGACCCGGAAGCCGCCGGATGGGCCGACGAGGCCAAGGTCGCCTTGGACGAGATGGCCATCGGCCGCCAGGCGAGCACCGCCACGGTCACCGCGGCGTAGCCGATGCCGAGCAGCACGTCGATCACGTAATGGTGCTGCAGGTAGACCGCGCTCAGGCACATGAGGAGGAAGAAGGAGACCGCCGGCCATCGCAACCAGCGCAGCTCCCGCGCGCGGAAGACCATCCATACCGCGATCAGGGGATAGGCGACGTGGAGGGAGGGAAACGCGCCGTACACGTCCACTCCGCGTCCGTACATCGCGTCGAAGAAATGGGTTCCGAGCAACTGATCGAACCGGCTGGCGGCAGCCGGGACGGGGTGGATGTCCATGAGGGCCGGCCCCAGCCCGTACTGGCTCACGTACCACGGGGGCGCGACGGGGTAGACGAAGTAGGTGGCGAAGCCGAGCAGGTTGACGACCAGGAAGCAGAGCGCGAACGTGCGCAGCGCGTCGAAGCGGCGCCGGAAGAAGAGCACGAGCGCAACCGCGAGGTACTCGCCGACGTAGACGAGGTAGGCGAACCCACAGGCCAGGTCGAGGGCCACGTTGTGGCGCGCGTCCAGCCACT
>DATFUN010000128.1:0-6902 GCA_035260805.1 Myxococcales bacterium
GAGCGAGCCGCTCGCCGTCCGCGGCGCGCGCGCGGGCCACGGCCGCCTCGGCGTCGCCGATGACGGAGGTCGCGCGCACCGGGCCGCAGCCCACCGCGAGGAGGACGAGCAGGCAGGCAGCGGGTCGGCAGGTCGCGAACACTCTCAACTTCGCTAAAGCAAGGAGTCCCCCCTGTCAAAGAACCGACCGGGCGGCGGAGTCTCCGGCGACGCTGTGCGACACCCGCCCGGGGACGGCGGTTGGCGGGTACCCGCCCGGGCAGTTAGGCTGCTCCCATGCTCGCGCTCGCGCTCCTGCTCGCCACCGCTCCGGTGCTGGAGATGTCGGACCAGCAGCTCGACCGCGCCATCGCCGACGCGCACCTGGTGCCGGCCATCGGCGAGCGCATCGAGCGGCTCTCCTCGCTTTTCGTCGGGGTTCCCTACGGGGAGTACCCGCTCGGCGAGGGCAGCGGAGTCGAGCCGCAGCCGCGCTGGCGCGTCGACAAGGTGGATTGCCAGACCTTCGTGGAGACGGTGCTGGCGATGGCCAACGCGAAGTCCCTCGACCGGGCGCGCGCGGTCCTCGACGACATCCGCTATGCGGGCGACCCGCCCAAGGTGGGCTTCGCCACCCGCAACCACTTCACCGAGGCGCAGTGGCTGCCCTCGAACGCGGCGAAAGGCTACCTCCGCGAAGAGACCCGCACCGTCGAGCCGCGAGCGGCGTCGACCACGCTGACGCTGCGCCGGGTCCAGTGGGAGAAGGTGCCGGGCCTCCGGCGCCTGTCACCGGCCAAGATTCCCAAGGGCGAGTTTCCCATCCAGTACCTGAGCCTGGATCAGGCGAAGAAGCGCGCAGGCAGCATCGAGCCCGGCTCGGTCCTCCTGGTGGTGCGGCAGCACGATCCTAAGCGCGTCGTGCGCGTGTCGCACATGGGGTTCGTGGTGAGGAAGGATGGTCGGCTGTATGTGCGCCACGCCTCGTTCGGCGACGAGCACCGCGTGATCGACCTCGAGCTCTCCCAGTTCCTGGACAAGCAGCGGGAGTACAAGAAGTGGCCGGTCCAGGGGATCGCGCTGGCCCTTCCCCTCGACGCCCAGGCCCGCGTGAAGCAACTCACCGCCTCCCGCTGACCCGCCGCGTGAAACGCTTTCAGGCGTCCTCGCGGCCCTCTTCGGCGGCTTCGGCTTGTTCGGCGGCGAGGGCGGCCGAATCGGGGTCGGCTTCCAGGGCGGCGCGGCGTTCGGCGAGGAGGGACCGGGCCTGGTCGAGGTCGCGCACCGGGACCAGCAGGCTGAACAGGTCGACCGGCGCGTCCAGCTTTCCGGCGAAGTCGCTGCGCGGCGAGCGGACGATGGCGGGGATACCGGCATCCTCCAGCGCGCGCCAGAGCAGATCGGCCTCCAGCGCGTCGGCGGCCGTCCCGGCGACCTCGAAGTCCCCCGGGTCGTCGGGCGAGTCCTGGATCTCGTCCTCGTCGCCTTCGCTCGGATGCAGCAGGTCCGCCATGGGCACCCCCCGGCTGGACAGATAGCCCCGTCCCGCCGGCCGTACAAGGCCGGTCAGCCGCCGCCGTCCGCCTCGGGGAGGTCGAGGTCGACCTTCCAGAGCCCACCTTCGCGGACGACGCGGTAGGTGCGCGCGCGGCCGGATTGGTCGACCACCTCGACCTGCGCCACGTCTCCCTGCCGGGAGACTTCGCGCACCTCGACCTTCCCTGAAAGGAGCGCCGAGCCGAACAGCATCTGCCGCCCGGATTCGGGCACCCCGCCCGCGTCGGGCGCAGCGGCGCGCGCCCGCGCCGCCATCCGGTCGGCAGCCTGCTGCGCGCGCGAGGACAAGAGCGCGTACGCGCCTGCCGCGTCGCCTCGCTGGAGCGCCGCCGCGAATTCCTGCACCGCCTCCACCGGACCGGCAGCCCCCGGAGGGGGCGCCGCCGGTTTGCAGCCGAACAGGCACAGCAGGAGCGCCGCGCGTCGCACGCGTGCGCAGTACCGGTTACAGGCGAAGAGCGCAATCACTTCCGGCGCACGTCCGTCCATTCGCGGCCAGTCCGCGCGGCGCGTTCCTGCCGCGGCTCACCCGGGACCGGCCCTGGGTTCACGAATCCGGCGCGGTACACCGGCTGCCCCGTCCGCGCGTACCGGCGCTCGCGGGTCGACAGCACTTCCGGCGGGTCGGGGGACAGCTGCCCCGGTCCGGCCGCATTCACGAACCCAGCCTCCTCCCAGGTGGCCACCGCCGCCTCCGCGTAGGCGCGGACGTCGGTGCGGAAGTCCACCGCGCCACCGGCCCGGAGCAGCAGGCGCATCCGCGCGGCCAGCTCGACGTCGACCATCCGGCGCTTGTTGTGCCGCTTCTTCCACCACGGGTCGGGAAACTGCACGTGCAGCGCCGACAGCGATCCCGCGGCGAAGAGCCGCGGGACCAGCAGCTTGGCGTCTCCTTGCAGGACGACGAGGTTCCCTAGCCCCCGCTCCGCGCCGCGCGAGCGGATCAACTCGCAGTCGGCGCGCCGCGTCTCGATGCAGACGAGGTCGACCTCCGGGTGCGCTGCGGCGTGATCGAGCGCGAAGCCGCCCCGCCCCGGCCCGATCTCCAGCTCCAGCGGCGCCGCCCGCCCGAAGTCGCGCGCCCAGTCCGGAAACGCCTCGCCGGGATTCGCGCAGCCGTGCGGAACCACGGCGGTTTGCAGAGCGGGCGCGTCCTTGCCAGCCATCGGAACTCTTGATACCTGTCTCGCGCCTTCAGAGACAACGAGGTTGCTCCCATGTGGAAGCGTTTCAGGCGCGCGATGCGTTCGATGTTCGGCTGGATGATCTCCGCCGCCGAGGATCCCGAGATGATCCTCGAGCAGAACATCCGCGACCTGAACGATCAGGTTCCGAAGATGAACGAATCGATCGCCATGGTGAAGGCGAACGTGACGCTGCTCGACAAAGAGAACCAGAAGTACAAGAACGACAGCGCCGACCTGACCGCCAAGGTGAAGGCCGCCCTGCAGGCGGGCCGCGAGGACATCGCCACCACCTACGCCACCCAGCTGCAGACCCTGCGCGGGGCCATGCTCCGCAACGAGCAACAGCTCTCGGCCGCCCGCCAGGCATACGACAAGGCGATGCAGGTGAAGCAGGCGTTCATGCGGGAGAAGGACCGCAAGACGAACGACGCGATGCAGGCGCTGCGCGACGCGCGGCGCGCCAAGTGGCAGAGCAAGGTGGCCGACGCGATGGAGAGCTTCCAGGTCGCGGGCATCGACGCCACGCACGACGAGATGCTGCAGAAGATCCAGGAGACCACCGCGGTCAACGAGGCGCGCATGGACATGGCGCTCTCGAACGTCGACACGCAGGGCATGAAGATCGAGGAAGAGGCGGAGAAGATCCGCGCCGGCGAGCTGCTCAAGCAGTTCAAGCAGGAGATGGGGCTCGAGGGTCCGGCGGAGACGGGCGGCGGCGACAAGACCATCGGCAAGAAGGTCGGGGTCCAGTAAGGCCACATGGCGTCCGGCGAGGGTTACGTCAAGGAAGCGTTCCTGATGAAGCCCAATCTGATCGGGCTCGCGATGGGGACGGTGGCGAGCCTCGCGGTCTTCCCACCGCTCTTGCTCGGCCTTCTGGCCGTGGAGGGCGCCTACCTGTGGTCGATGAGCAGGAACCCCCGTTTCCAGCGGATGGTGCGATCGCGCCGCGGCGGGTTCTAGGACTGCGCTCGGTGCGACGAGTCGTGCCCTGGCTGCTGCTCTTCGCGGCGGCGTGCGCGCGCGAGCGGGCCGCGAAGTCCGCCGAGGAGCTGCTCCCGGAGCCGGCCCAGGGCGCGCTGGTCACCGCGCCCCTCGCCGGCGTCGCGCGGGACGTCTCGGCCTTGCTCCAGCGCGCGGCGCAGATCCCCGGAGGCGAGCAGCTCGGCGATTCGCGGCGCACGATGCAGGCGCAGCTCGGATTCGATCCGCTGTCGCGCGACGGCCAGCTCGCAGCCGGGCTCGACCCGGACCGGGCCGCTGCGCTGGTGCTGCTGCCGGCTGGCGGGCGCCCCGGTTGGGTCGCCGCGCTCCCGCTCACCAAGCCGGACCTGTTCGCGCAGACCGTGGACCGGCTGCTGCGCGAGCGCGCTGCCTTCGCCGTGCGCCAGGACGAGGCCCGCGGGAGGACCCGGGTGGCCGTGTACTCCCGCGAAGGCCAGGCCGATCGGGTCGCGTTCGCGGTCGTGCGGGGATACGGCATCCTGGCGCGCGGGGCGGATCCCGCCGCCGACGTCGCAGCGACGGCCGAGCGCGACCCTTCACAGTCGCTCGCACAGGATGCGAGGCTTGCGGCCGCCCGCAAGCAGCTCGGAGGCCAGGACCTGACCATCTTCGCCCCGCGCGGCTCGGGGCTGTTGCAACGGATCACCCCTCGCCCGCTCCCCGGAGATCTGGCCATCGGGCTGACCGGCACCTCGGGCGGACTCTCCAGCAAGCTGTTCTTCCAGGCATCTCCGCAGGAGGCGCAGCGCATCCAGGCGGGGCTGCCGGGCGGAGCCGGCGGGCTCGTGCGCTTCCTCCCGCCCGACGCACCGCTGGTCGCGCGCGCCGGGCTCCAGCCAGCCGAAGTGCTGCGGGAGGCGCGGCGCATCCCCGAGGTGGCGCAGGTGCTTTCGCAGCTCGGGGAGCCGCTCACGCAGGAGATCGCGGCGTCGCTGCTCCCCGGAGCCGCGCTCTCGGTTGCGCTGGCGCCGCGCGCGAACCTCGGCGCGCTGGTCGACTTCGACTGGCGGCGGCGCAGCCCGTTCGAGACCTTCCAGGTGGTCGCGCTCGCGCCGGTGGCCGACCGGGCGCGGCTCGAGCGCGCCTTCGAGGCAGCCGCGCGCGCGCTGCCCCGCATCGGAGCACAAGCCTCGCGCAGCGGATCGGGGTGGCAGGCCCGTTATCCCGGCGGCGAGGGACCACGGTTCGGCGTGCGTGAGCTGGGCGGAAAGCCGGTGGCGTACCTCCTGGGAGGCGGGATCCAGCCGGAGCAGCTCGCGCCCGGCGAGCAGCGCGCCGCCGTGCTGGAGCAGGACGCCGGCGCGGCGTTGCTCCTCGATTTCGGCAAGCTCGCGGAGAAGGTGCGCGGGCTTCCGGAAGGCGCGTACGGATCGGGGCCGCAGGCCTACGTGGCGCGCTCGGTGGTGAGCCAGGTGCTGGAGCCGCTCGCGCCGGTGCGCCTGATGGCCACGGCGGTCCCTGGCGGGCAGGGAGTCGACGCGGAGATCTCGGTCGCCATCGCTCCGGGGAAACCTTGAGCGCCATCGAGCTCCGCGCCCTGCGCAAGCGCTATCCACCGCGTGCCCCGGGCGCCGCGCCGCAGGAGCTCTGGCGCGGGCTCGACCTCACCGTGGACGAGGGCGAGTTCGTCGCCATCGAGGGCCAGAGCGGGACCGGCAAGAGCACGCTGCTCCACGTGTTGGGCGGGCTCGACCGCGACTACGAAGGGGAGGTGCTGGTCCTCGGCGAGCGGCTCCGCGGCCTGTCCGACGCGCGGCTCGCGGCGCTGCGCCACGCCCGCATCGGTTTCGTCTTCCAGAGCTTCAACCTGCTCGCCGACCTGACCGCCCTGGAGAACGTGCTGCTCCCGGACTACTTCGGCGACGGCGTGCCGGACGCCGAGCGTCGCGCGACGGAGGGACTGGCGCGGGTCGGCCTGGCCGACAAGGCGTCCGCCCGACCCACCGCGCTGTCGGGTGGCGAGCGGCAGCGGGTGGCGATCGCGCGGGCCCTCCTGGCCCGGCCGCCGCTGCTGCTCGCCGACGAGCCCACCGGCAACCTCGATGCGCGCACGGGCGAGGGCATCATCGACCTGTTCCGCGAGCTGCACCGCGACGGGATGACCCTCCTGGTGGTCACGCACGAGGTGCGCGTCTCGCGGGCGGCGAGCCGGGTCCTGGTCCTGCGCGAGGGCGCGCTCTTCCCGGACCCGCGGATGGAGGGATCCGCGTGAGGCCGGCGCGCCTCTGGAAGCTCGCCAACGCCAACCTGGCGCGCGAGCTGGGAGCGCTGGCGGTCAGCGCCGGCGGGGTGGCGCTGGGCATCGGGTGCCTGGTGTTCTTCCTCGCCCTCGGCCGCGGAGTGCAGCGCGTGGTCCGCGACGTGTTCCCGGTCTCGGCGCGAGAGCTGGAAGTGGTGCTGCCGCAGGTCGGCGTCGGATCGCTGTTCGGGGAGGTGCGGCTCGACGACGCCGCCGTCGCGCGCCTGCGCCAGGTCCCCGGCGTGACCGAGGCGTTCCCGCGCCTGGCCCTGCGCGTGCCGGCGGTCACCCGGTACAACGGCCTCTTCTTCGGCCGCGAGATCCGGATGGGCCTCGAGGTGGTGGGCGTGGGCATCTCGCCGGACCTGATCGGCGGCGACGTCCGGCTCCCGTTCGTCGATGCGGGCGAGGGCAACGCCATCCCGGTGGTCGTCAACCGGCGCCTCCTGGAGATCTACAACAAGGTGTTCGCGCCCCAGCGCGGCCTGCCCACGCTGACCGACAGCATGCTGGTCGGGTTCCAGTTCCCCATCGAGCTGGGCCGCAGCTACGTCGCCGCCAAGACGCTCCCGGGGTCGTACGAGGCCTCGCTGCGGCTGGCTGGCTTCTCCGACCGCGCGCCGCTCGCGGGTCTGTCGATGCCGCTCGAGACGGTGCGCCGGATCAACGCCCGCTTCGGGCAGGACGCAACCGGCTACTCGAGCGTGCTGGTGCGCGCGCAGCGATCCGAGCAGGTCGGGGAGATCGCCTCGGCGGTGAAGCGCATGGGCCTGGACCTCGACGAGAGCGAGCGCAACCGCGCCTTGCAGATCGGCGCGGCCGTCGAGCTGGTCACGCTCGCGCTCTCCCTGCTCGCAGCGCTCATCACCGCGCTAGCCGCCGTCAACATCGCGCAGGCGTTCCACGCCGAGGTCCGCGAGCGCACCCGCGAGATC
>DATFUN010000129.1:0-2584 GCA_035260805.1 Myxococcales bacterium
CGCCGATCCGAGGCGGAGCCGCAACACGCCGCCCACCAGGCCGGTCGAGAAGAGGGAGGTGTTCACGTATCCACCCGCCTCGATGCCCGCCTCGCCCGCGCCGTTCTCGCCGAACTGCTCGGTCAGCGCGTACCGTCCGAGCATGCCCCAGTTGAGCGAGCCCGAGGTGGACAGGGCCATCACCCCGAAGTCGGCTGCGTGGCTGAACCGCGGCCGCTGGTCGATGCGGTCCTGCAGCTCCTTGAGCCGCTTGAACCGCGACTGGGTGCGGTCGACGCCCCGGTAGAGCAGCGAGGTCTCCGGGTTCATCCGGTACTGCTCGGCGAAGGCGATCGAGGAATCGTCCGCGCGCACCAGCTCCACGTCCATGGCCAGGGTGCTGGGCTCGTCGAGCAGGGTGAGCGCCACGGTGAGGAGCGTTCGCGCCGCGTACTTCTGCGCCACGGCCGAGATCTCCTCCTTCCGGTTCACGCCACGGCTCACCACCCAGGCGCCGCTCTCCAGCCTCCCGCGGGTCGCCCAACATTCCACGCAGCGGAGCAGCGCGACCTCGGTGGCCCGGGCGACGGAAGCGGCCAGCCGCGCCTCCAGCACCGGAGCGAAGTCGGGGTTCAGGTTGTCGGACAGGCGGACGCGCTCCAGGAGGATGGGACCTATGCGCTGTGGCCCGAGCCGCGCGACGTCCGCGGCCAGCTCGTCGAGCATCTCGTCCAGGACGTCGTTCGCGTCGATCGTCCCGCCGTTCGGCACCAGATACTTCTCGGTGGTTGCACCGGGCGCCTCCGGCCGTTTGCGGGACTGGATCTCCGAGCCTTCCGGGACGTCGGGGGCCGGCGAGGGCGCCTTGGGCTGCGCCGCCGGTGTGGCGGCCGGAGCGCCGGGCCCGGTCCACCGCGGATCGTCGCTCTTCATGTCCGGAGAGACGGCCTGCGCGACCAGCGCCGTGGCGAGGAGGGGAACGATCGTCATGGCGGTGGACCTCCGGCGAGCGTCGCCTGCGCGGGGAACCAGTCGCGCAGGCCGCCTTCGCCGTCCGGGATGGCGAGCAAGGAGCGCGGCTCGGGCCAGCTCACCTGGATGGGCGGCAGGTCCGGCACCGGCAACGGACTCGAGATTCGCACTACGCCGGCGGAGGCGGCGTTGCGGGTGCGCAGGGCGGCGGCAGCGGTGGACAGCTCGCGGGCGACGCTCCCCCCGTACTGCTCCGCGAGCGAATCGATGGCGGCCGCCGCCTCCAGCCGCAACGCGGGAGCCGCGGGGGCCAACGAAGCGAGCGCGCCGGCGAGCTCGGCCACGGCCCGTCCGCGCGCCAGCCGCTCGGACATGCGCGAGCCGTGAGCGACGGTCAGGCGCGCGAGGGATGCCTGGAACTCGGCGCGGTTCCCAGCGGCGAAAGCCATCTCTGCCTCCACGATCCGCGCCCGCGCACCCGAGCGGGGAATCGCCGCCGCCGCCGACCGTGCCACCTCGAGCGCGCCGGCGAAGAGCGCCCGCTCGGCGATCCGGGCGAACGCCTCGGCCGGATCGGACCACAACGCCGACAAGATCTCGATGGAGGCCCGGTCCAGCGGACGCCCGGCCACCGCTTCCAGGGCCAGATCGCGCGCGAGGTCGCTGCGCGCGTCGCGGGGGACGGCCGCCAGCGCCTCCTCGCGGCGGGAGAGCTCGATCAGCGCGCGCACCCGGAGGAGCCGCACGTGCTGGAGCAGCGTGCCGTCGGGACCGTCCACCGGCTCGGTGAGCTGCACGACCTCCGCCCAGCGCCCCTGCCGCGCGAGGTGGTCCATGGCCAGCGCGCGCGCCGGCAGCGACTGCGGGCCCGACCAGGCGCGCGCCAGGGCGACCGCCTCCTCGGGTCCGTCTGCCCCCAGCTGGAGGCGCAGCAGGGCTCCCCAATTCCGGAGGTGGCCGAGAAAGGCGGGATCGATCGCGCGTGCCTGCTCGCCCGCAGCGGTCTTCTCGCCACGTGCGAGCAGGCGCGAGGCGCGGTGGTACGCGAACCGCGAAGCCGTCTCGGGGTGTCCGGCCGCGAGCAGCGCCTCGACGAGCCCCGAGTCGTTCTGGGTGGCGGGCAGGCGCGCCGGCTGGTCGCATCGCCAGCGCGGCGCTTCGACGAACCGGATCTCGCCGGTCCACAGCTCCTCCTCGTCAGGCCAGATGAGCGCGTTCGCGAGCGGCGGATTGCCCGGGTCGCGGCGGAAGAACTCCTTGCGAAGCACGTCGCGCCATAGGGTGTCCGACGATCCCGCCTTCGTGCCGAGGCGCCCGCGCCGGGCTGCCTCGATCCGCACCAGCTGGCGCAACGGATCGGGCGTCTCGAGGGGCGGCAGCGCTTCGCAGTCGCAGAACCGGATCAGGTCCTCGAACAGCGCCGCGTGCGGCACGGAGCGGCCGTCGGCCAGCTCCCGCGCGAGGGCGCCCAGGTCGCGCTCCCAGAAGGCGCCCGTGAACGGCGCGGCCAAAAGCCCTACGAGGAGCCCGATCACAGCTCGGCTCCGGCGGAGAAGAGAGGGAGGAACCCCAGCGCCGCTCCGCTGCGCTGGCGCTGCTCGAACGACAACAGGAGACCCAGGTCGAGTTGGAG
>DATFUN010000130.1:0-2727 GCA_035260805.1 Myxococcales bacterium
TGAAGACCTCCGACGAGATCGCCGTGATGCGCGAGGCGGGGCTCGTCGTGTACCAGGTGCTGGACGAGTTGGAGAAGCTGGTCGAGCCCGGGGTCACGCTCGAGGAGCTGGACCAGGCCGCCAAGCGCGAGACGGAGAAGCGCGGGGCCAGCTGCGCCTTCAAGGACCTCTACGGGTTCCCCAAGCACATCTGCATCTCGGTCAACGACCAGGTGGTGCACGGCATCCCCGGCAAGCGGAAGCTGCAGGACGGGGATCTGGTGAAGCTCGACCACGGTGCCGTGGTGCGGGGCTGGTACGGCGACTCGGCGCGCACCGTCCCGGTCGGGAAGGTTTCCGCCGAGGCGAAGAAGCTCCTCGAGATCACTCGGGAGAGCCTGGAGGCGGGCATCCGGGCGATGGTGGTCGGGAACCGCATCTCGGACATCGGCGCGGCCGTGGAATCGGTGGTCGCCCCGCACGGCTACGGCATCGTCCGCGACTACGTCGGCCACGGCATCGGCAAGCGGCCCCACGAGGATCCCCAGGTCCCCAATTACGGGCCCGCCCTGTGGGGGCGCGGGCAACCCAATCCGCGCTTGCGCGCCGGGCTGGTGCTCGCCGTCGAGCCGATGATCAACATCGGCACGCACGAGACGCGCACCCTGGGCGACGGCTGGACGGTGGTCACCCGCGACGGGAAGTACTCGGCGCATTTCGAGCACACCATCGCGGTCACCGAAGCGGGGCCAGAGGTGCTGACCCGGCCGTGATCGCCCTCCTCGCCGCCGCGGCTGTCGCGGGCCATGCGTACGTCCTCCCCTGGGCGGTGCTCTTCGAGCTTCCCGTCCAAGGGGAGAAGGCGTGCGCGATCGGCTCGCTGCGCTATGGCCCGCCGGACGGCAAATGGGAGCGCGGGAACCAGCAGGACAAGCCCGTTTCGTGCGAGTTCCGCCAGTTCGTGCTTCCCGGACCGCTGCTTCCCTCCTGGGCCGAGCCCGGGGAGGTGGACGAGGTGCGGGTCACCTACACCGTGCAGGGCAGCGACGAGCCGCAGACGACTTCGATCACCGCCGAGCGGATCGACCCGGCCACGCTCGCGGTCGGCCCGGGCGCGCTCACCGCCACGGTCCAGAAGGTGAAGGACAACGTCCGCTCGGTGGTGACGAGCAATGCCTCGCATCCCGTGCTGCTCGGCGACGCGATCGCCGCCCGCAACAGGCCGACGGACGATTGCCGCGGACCCGGGCCTTCCGCGGTGCTGCAGAAGGGCGAGTCGCTGCTCGACGTGAGGCCGGGGCTGCTCTCGCCCTCGATGCAGGTGTGGGTTGCCGCCTTCACCGGACCCAAGCAATGCTCGTGGGTCAAGGCGGCGACCCGCCACCGCTGAGGCGCACGGGCTGACCGAGCGCATGACCTCCCGCCCGGGAAGCGCGGCGCCGCCCTTGAGCGGCGGCTGTCTTGACACTGCGCGGCGCCCTTGTTATCAGCACCGCTCCCTCCTTGCCGGGGAGGCCCCAGCCGCCGTGGTGGTGGCAGTCGGGGTGCGGCGCGGAAGGGTGCGAAACGCTCGGTTGTTCCAGGATTTTTCAGGTTCCGGCTGGAGGAAGCCGTGAAGGTCCGTGCTTCGGTGAAGAAGATCTGCGTGAAGTGCAAGGTGATCCGCCGCAAGGGCGTGGTGCGCGTGATCTGCGCCGCGAATCCACGCCACAAGCAGAGGCAGGGGTAACGAATGGCGCGTCTTTCCGGAGTCGATCTTCCCCGCGAGAAGCAGATCCAGATTTCGCTCACGTACCTGTACGGGATCGGCAACACCAGCGCGCGGAAGGTCTGCGCCCTGGCCCAGGTCGATCCGACCAAGCGGACCAAGGACCTGTCGGACGACGAGATCCACCGCATCCGCGAGAGCCTCGACCAGAACTACAAGGTCGAGGGCGACCTGCGCCGCGAGGTGAGCCTCAACATCAAGCGGCTCATGGACCTGGGCTGCTACCGCGGCCTGCGTCACCGCAAAGGCCTGCCGGTGCGCGGCCAGCGGACCCACACCAACGCTCGCACCCGGAAGGGCCCGAAGCGCGGGATCGTCCGCCGCGCGGCGGCCGCTCCGCCGCCCAAGGCGTAACCGAAAAGGACATCAGCGCACATGGCCGAAGAGCAGAAGCCAGCAACGACTCCCGCCCCCGCAGGCGCGGCCGGCACCACCACCGCGCCCACGCCGAAGAAGGGCAAGAAGAAGACCAAGAAGAACGTGCAGACGGGGATCGTCTACATCCAGAGCACGTTCAACAACACCATCATCACCATCACCGACGTCAGCGGAAACGTGCTCAGCTGGTCCTCGGCCGGCGCGCGCGGCTTCAAGGGCTCGCGCAAGTCGACGCCGTTCGCCGCGCAGGTGGCGGCGGGCGACGCGGCTGCCAAGGCGATGGAGCATGGCCTGAAGAACGTGAGCGTGCTGGTGAAGGGTCCGGGCGCCGGGCGCGAGTCGGCGCTGCGCGCGCTGGCCGCCGCCGGGCTCAAGGTCTCGCTCATCCGCGACATCACGCCCATCCCGCACAACGGTTGCCGGCCGCCCAAGCGCCGCCGCGTGTAGAAGGACGCAAAGACGATGGCTCGCTATACCGAAAGCTCCTGCCGCATCTGCCGGCGCGAAAACTTGAAGATGTACCTGAAGGGCGACCGCTGCTACACGGACAAGTGCGCCATCGAGCGCCGTCCGTACCCGCCGGGCCAACACGGCCAGGGCCG
>DATFUN010000131.1:0-13386 GCA_035260805.1 Myxococcales bacterium
GCGGGAGCGGGGCCGAAGAGTCGGTCCGGCAGCTCGTCCGCCGCGTCGCGCATACCTTGCGCAGCGCGGGCGAGACCCAGGGCGGCTACTTCGCCACGCCCGCCGACGCGGAGGCCTTCGAGGCGGAGCTGACCTACTACCTGGTGCACCAGGTGGGCGCCTTCAACAGCCCGGTGTGGTTCAACTGCGGGCTCTGGCACGAGTACGAGATCCGGGGCTCGGGAGGCAACTGGGCGGTGGATCTCGCCACCGGCACCGCCTACCAGACCGGCGACGCCTACAGCCGGCCGCAGGTGTCGGCCTGCTTCATCCAGAGCTGCAACGACGACCTGGAGTCCATCTTCAACCTGGTCCACGACGAGGCGCGCGTCTTCAAGTACGGCTCCGGCAGCGGCACCAACTTCTCCAAGCTGCGCGGGAGGATGGAGCGGCTCTCGGGCGGCGGCACCTCCAGCGGCCTGATGAGCTTCCTCGAGGTGCTCGATCGCGCCGCCGGCGCTACCAAGTCGGGAGGCATCACCCGCAGGGCGGCCAAGATGGTGGTGGTCGACGCGGACCACCCCGAGATCCGCGACTTCATCCAATGGAAGGCGCGCGAGGAGAAGAAGGTCGCGGCGCTGATCGCGTCCGGCTACTCGTCGGACTTCAACGGCGACGCCTACCGCACCGTCTCCGGCCAGAACGCGAACAACTCGGTGCGCATCAAGGACGGCTTCATGGCGGCGGTGGACAAGAACTCCGCCTGGGAGACTACCCAGCGCACCTCCGGCGAAGTAGTCGACCGCATGAACGCGCGCGAGCTGTGGACGGAGATGGCCGAGGCGGCCTGGAAGTGCGCCGACCCGGGGCTGCAGTTCGACGACACCATCAACAAGTGGCACACCTGCAAGGCGACCGACCGCATCTACGCCTCGAACCCGTGCAGCGAGTTCGTCTTCCTCGACGACACGGCCTGCAACCTGGCCTCGCTGAACCTGCTCAAGTTCCTCGATGAGAAAACCGGGAAGTTCGACGTCGAGGCGTACCAGCAGGCCTGCCGGATCTTCTTCCTCGCGCAGGAGATCGCCGTCGACCTGGCCTCCTACCCCACCAAGCGCATTGCCGAGCGCAGCCACCAGTTCCGCCCGCTGGGCCTGGGTTACGCGAACCTCGGCACGCTGCTCATGGTGGAGGGCCTGCCTTACGATTCCGATGCGGGCCGGGCCTACGCCGGCGCCATCACCGCGGTGATGACGGGCGAGGCGTACGCGCTCTCCGCCGAGATGGCCGCCAGCAGGGGACCGTTCCAGGGCTTCTCGCACAACCGCGATTCCATGCTGGAGGTCATGCGGATGCACCGGGACTCGGTGCAGAACATCGACCGCGACCTGGCGCCCGCGAAGATCCTGGCCGCGGCGCACGAGGTGTGGAACCGCGCCGTGGCGGTGGGCGAGCAGCACGGGTACCGGAACGCGCAGGCCACCGTGCTCGCGCCGACCGGGACCATCGGGCTCCTGATGGACTGCGACACGACCGGAGTGGAGCCCGACTTCGCGCTCATCAAGTTCAAGAAGCTCGCGGGCGGCGGGTCGTTCAAGATCGTGAACCAGAGCGTCCCCCGGGCGTTGAAGAAGCTCGGGTACAAGCCCGACGAGGTCCAGGTCATCGTCGATTACGTGCGCGGCACGGCGACGCTCAAGTCGATCGCCGAGTTCGCGCCCAAGGAGCTCCTCGCGCGCGGCCTCACCGAGCCCGAGATCGGCAAGGTGGAGAAGAGCCTGGAGTCGGTGTTCGACCTGCGGGCCTCGTTCGCGCCGCACGTGCTCGGCGCAGCCTGCCTTTCGCGCCTGGGCCTCCCCGCCACCGCCAAGGGAGAGGTCGTGCTGAAGAAGCTGGGCTACACGGCCGAGCAGATCGACGCCGCGTCGCTCATCGTGTGCGGCCGCCAGACGGTCGAGGGCGCCCCCTTCCTCAAGACTGAGCACTACGCGGTCTTCGACTGCGCGAACCGGTGCGGACCCTTGGGCACCCGGTACATCGAGCCGATGGGCCACGTGCGGATGATGGCGGCCACGCAGCCGTTCCTCTCCGGCGCCATCTCCAAGACCATCAACATGCCGCACGACGCGACGGTCCCTGACGTGGAGCGGATCCACCGCGAGTCGTGGCGGCTGGGGCTCAAGGCGATCGCCGTCTATCGCGACGGCTGCAAGCAGTCGCAGCCCCTGTCTGCGGGCGACGCGCAGCCGGTGAAGAAGGTGCCGGCGCCGAAGGACGCGAAGGGCATGGCGGAAGCCCTGCTGGCGCTCCTGCCCGACCTGACGCCCGAGAAGGCGCAGCGGATGGCGGACGCCTGCTTCGCCTCGGCGACGGGCAGCGCCCCCAAGCTCCTGGCCAGCTCCCGGCGAAGGCTCCCGGCCAAGCGCCACGGGCTCACCCAGGAAGCGAAGGTGGGGGGAAACAAGATCTTCCTGCGTACCGGAGAGTACGAGGACGGGACGCTGGGCGAGATCTTCATCGACATGCACAAGGAGGGCGCCGCACTTCGCAGCGTGATGAACTGCTTCGCCATGCTGGTCTCCATCGCGCTCCAGTACGGTGTTCCGCTGGAGACACTGGTCGAGCAGTTCGTCTTCACCCGCTTCGAGCCGCAGGGGCCGGTGCAGGGCCACGACCGGGTGAAGTTCGCGACCAGCGTGATCGACTACGTGTTCCGCGCGCTCGGTGTCGAATACCTGAACCGCGACGACCTGGCGCACGTCAGTCCTGAGGAGGCGGTGACGACGCCCACTTCGTCGATGGGCGCGGAGCCCGGCTCGCAAGCGGCCAGCCCGGCGGCCGCAGCCAAGGCGCTGCAGAAGCCCAACGGCGCCGAGCCCCAGGGCCGGAAGGGCGCCTCTCCGCAGGACGAGCTCCTCGGCAAGCTCTCCGGGGATGCACCTTTCTGCGACGCCTGCGGGCACATCACCGTGCGAAACGGCACCTGCTACAAGTGCCTGAATTGCGGAAATTCGATGGGCTGCTCGTAGCTCTTCTCCAGACGCAGGTCCGGACCCACCCCCTTTCCGGGCCTGCCCGCCGCTCCCCCCAAGCGGCGACCGAAGGGCGGCCAGGCATCCAGCCTGGCCGCCCTTCGCATCTCCGGTGGAGGAGAGGCCGGGCGGGCATGCCCACGCTGCCTGTCGAGCCCTCATGGCGTCCGGCCCGGACTGTGCAGATCGTACGGGTGTAAGGAGGGGCTGGCATGGCCAAGGGGTGGCAGGGCGAGTGCGGGATCTCCGACGAAGCGGTGGAGATCCTCGGCTGGGTCGAAGCGCTCCCCAGGGAAGCGCGCCGCGAGCTGGCCGCGACCGTCGAGATGCTCTGCAGGGCGCAGGGGTACATCTCGCTGAATGACGAGGTGGTGGTGCTCGATCAGGAGCGGCGCGCCCGCCAGCCGCGCCGCGCGCGCCGCGCGCGCCGTGACGGCCAGCTGGCGCAGATCATCCGGCATCCCCGCTGGAGCACTCCGGACGAGTGACCGCGGCCCGCGCGGCGCGAGGTCCTCGACTCCTCCACAGGGCGGATTGACACGCGGAGCGGCGCCTGTGGATCGCGCGGAAAAGCTCCCCGTTTCCGCGGCCCGCTCGCCCGCCCGACTGTGGACAACCTGTGGCGCGACGGTGATGAATTCCTCAGTGTTGACGCAGGGTTGCATGCTCTGCTAGACCGCACCTCCACCGCGGGCGGGCAGGCGCCTTCTTCCCCGCAGAGTCAGACCCCGCAGCTACGATGGAGAGCTCGACGTGACCGCGCGGGAATACATCGAGGGGATCGCCGCGGAGCTGTCGCGGCTGCGTGGCCGGGGGCTGCTCCTCTCGCCGGCCGACGCGCAGTTGGCGCTGTCGTGGCACGCAGCCGGCATTCCGCTGGCCCAGGTCCAGGCGGAGATCCGGCGCGCCCGTCGCCTCAAGCCTCCTCTGGCGCGCGGAGCGACCGAGGTCGGGCTCTCCTTGCAGCTCTTCGAGCCGTCCCTCGCGGCGCAGATCCGGCGCAAGCCGCGCGCCCCCGTACGCGCGCCCGGTCTCGCCTCCGAGCTCCTGCAGGCCGCCCGATCCCCGCGGCTCGCGGCACGCGCCGCGTGGGAATCGCTTGCCCGGAGCGCCGAGGAACTGCTCGCCGCCGGTGGCGAGGCTTACTGGGCCGCGGCGCTCGCCGCGCTCCGCACCGCGCTGCGCGAGCTGCCGCGGTCCAGCGTGCTGCAGCTCGGGCAGGACCTGCGCGAGCGCATGGCGCCGCGGCCCGCCGCCATGCCTCGGGCGCGGTACCGCAAGAGCCTGCAGCTGCAGCTCCTCTCTGCCGCCAGCGAGCGCCTCGGCGTACCTCCCCGCGCCTTCCTCCTTTAGGAGAGCAATGGACCTGGTTCGTACCGCTTCGCCTCCAGAAATCTGCTCGACCTGCGGCGGCGACGGCGCCGTGTTCCGCGTCCAGGACGGCCGCGCGGTCGCCGAGCCTTGTCCCCACACGCGCGGGTGCCCGTCCTGCGGCGGGACGGGCCGGGTGTTCGCCACCGACGAGCGCGGCTATTCGGTCGTGCGCGGCTGCGCGTGCGGCGCCGACCCGCGCCGGCTGGCCCTGCTGACCGGCCTGCGGCTACCGCTCAAGTTCGTCGGACGGACGCTCGACGGGTACCGGCCCTACCGCTCCGAGCAGGCCCGCGCGGTCGCCCGTGCCCGCCGGTTCGTCGACGAGTTCGTGCCCCAGGCCGCGGGGACGCGCGCCCTGCTCCTCTGCGGGCCCCCTGGGACGGGGAAGACGCACCTCCTCGCCGCCATGCTGCGCGAGCTGGCGCTGCGCAAGGGCGTGCGCGGCCGCTACGAGGAGTTCTTCCTCCTGCTCAGCGACATCCGCGACGGTTTCTCGCGCGGCCTCTCCAGCCGCGAGTGGCTCGAGCCGCTGCGCCAGGTCGAGGTGCTCGCCATCGACGAGATCGGCAAGGGTGGCAAGAACCGCGAGTTCGAGCAGGGCGTGCTCGACGAGATCATCTCGGTCCGCTACAACGCCGGCCGCCCCACCCTGCTGGCCACCAACTACCCGCGCCCCGGCGCGCCCTGGAGCTTCGGCTCCGAAGGCGAGGCGCGGGAGACGCTCGAGCAGCGGGTCGGGCAGCGCATCTACTCGCGCCTGCACGAGCTGTGCGACCTCGTGGACGTCCTGGGTCCCGACCACCGCCAGGACCAGCACCAGAAGCGCGAGTTGCTCGACGATCAGGAGGCAGCCCATGCCGCACCGGACCGCAGCGCAGACAAAGCCGCTCCCTTCCACGATGCCGCGGGTGCTCCTGGTCGGCCGAGACCTCCACGAGGGTGAGCGGGTGCGGCGCCTGCTCTCCTACGGGCGCGCCGCCGCCCAGGTGGCGGTGTGCAGCTCGCCGTGCGACGCGCGCCGGGCGGTCGCGGCCCACGGCGCGCCCGACGTGCTGGTGCTCGAAGACCGCGCCTGGCCGGCCGTGGATGCCGAGGCGCTCGCGGAGCTGCGCCGGCTGTGCAAGCCGCAGGCGCGCCGCACGGGCCTGATCCTCTCGCGCCGCTGGGGCGAGCTGCACCAGGGCGAGCGGGTCCCGGAAGGGGTTCCAGTGGTGGAGCGGCCCTACCGCCTCGACGAGCTGGTTCCTGCGCTCCAGCTCGTGCTCCTCCGGAGCCGCGCGTGAGCGAACGGCATTTCTTCCCGCGCCGCCGGGGGGAGAAGGTCGGCGGAATCCTGCAGCGCACGCTCGACCGCCACGGGCTGATGCGCCGGCTCGACCGGCACGTCCCCGCGGCGGTGTGGGCCGACGCGGTCGGCATGGAGCTCGCCTCGCGCGCGCAGCCCACCGTCCTCTCCGCGGGGACGCTGCACCTGCTCGTCCAGGACCACCGCTGGCGCGACCAGATCGACGCCGCCCGGGAGCTGATCATCGAGCGGCTCAACCGGCGCCTCGGCCGCCGGGTCGTCCGCGCTCTCCAGTTCGGCCTGGCGCACGAAGGAGCCCTGCGTCCCATGACCCGCCGCACCGCTCCCGAGGCGCCCCACAAGTCCACTCCGGTGGCCGGCGCACACGCCCTCCCCTCCGAGGTCCGCGACGCCTTGCTCCGCGCCGCCGCCGCCTCCTCCCGCCGCAGGCGCAGCTAACCGCCGCGATCCAGCCCAGAAGCGTTTCCCGCGTGAAACGGCTTCTGGCCCCTCTCGTGGTAGCTCACGCGGATGCGGCGGACGAGGCAGAAGAGCGCGCCACCCAAGCCGAGCGCGGGGGCGGTGGAGGCCCTGGGGCCGTACGCGCGGACGCGGCTGACCGTGCGCGCCCTCGGCCTCGCGCTGCCGCTCGACGTGCCGGCCGACGTCTTTGCCACGCGCGCCATCGACGACGGCACGCTCCTCCTGCTGCGCAATCTGCCCACCGGCCAGCCGGAATCGCTGCTCGACATGGGCTGTGGATATGGCGCGCTCGGGCTACCGGTCGCGGCCCGGTTCCCGGACGCTCGCGCCGTGCTCGTCGACCGCGACCTGCTCGCAGTGCGGGCGGCGGACCACAATGCGCGCGCGCTGGGGCTCGCGAACGTCGAGGCGCGCCCGGGGCTCGGCTATCGCGATCTGCCGGAGGGAGCGCGGTTCGATCTGGTGCTCTGCAACGTGCCGGCGCGGATCGGCCCGCGGGGCGTGGCGTATCTGCTCGAGGCCGGGCGCTCGCTGCTCACGCCCCGAGGGGAGCTGCGGGCGGTCGTCATCCGCGACCTGGGCGAGCAGGTCGAGGCCGCGCAGATCGCCGGAGCGCGGCTCGCCGCCTCCGGCAAGAACCACCTCGTCTACTCCGTCCCGCCGGGCCCGTCCCGCTTCGCGCCCGGCGACGAGTCGGTCTACGCGCGCGACGAGACGCGGTTCGAGGCTGCGCCGGGCCGCATCCTCGCGCTCTCGCGCCCGCACGACGCGAGCGAGGACCCCTCCCACGGCAAGGCCCTCGCCGCGCTGCTCGACGCGGCGCCCCGCGGAAGCCCGGCCACCGTGCTCTCGTTCCGCTGCGGCTACGGCGCGGTTCCGCTCGCCGCGCGCGTGCGCTGGCCGCAGGCGCGGGTGGTCGCGCAAGAGCGCGATCTCCTCGACGCCGCCTTCCTGCGCAGGAATGCCGCCGCGCTCGGTCTCGGCGGCGACTCCCTGCGCGTCGCGGAGACGCTGTTCCCCTCGGAAGCGCTGCCGGAGGGCGGCGCCGGTCTGGTCCTGGGCGAGGCTTCGGCGGCGGCCGGCCAGGCGGTGTTCACGCGCGAATTGCTCGAGTCGCGAAGGCTGCTCGCGCCCGGCGGCGAGGCGCTGGTGCTCGCCTCCGAGAAGCAGGCCCGGGAGTGGCTCCCGGCTGCCGCGGCCTCCTTTGCCTCGGTGCTCCTCCGACGCGAAGGGACCTGCGTCCTGCGCGTTGCCCGGCCGAAGGGGGCTTGACAGCGGCGAACGTTCGGTGGACGCCCGAGGGAGCCGGGTCGCCCCACCGAGGGAGAAAGGGCTTTACTCCGTCGCGCGTCCTCTGTCAGAGTGCGCCCTGTTTTCGGCAGCAGGGGAGGCCCATTCCAGGAGGAGAAGCCCAAGATGCCCGCTAAGAAGGCAGCAAGGAAGCCCGCCGCCAAGAAGTCCGCCCGCAAGCCCAACGCCGCGTTCATGAAACCGCTCCAGCCGAGCGCGGCACTCGCCAAGGTCGTCGGCGATCGGCCGCTTCCGCGCACGGAGGTGGTGAAGAAGATCTGGGCCTACGTGAAGAAGAACGGCCTGCAGGACAAGAAGGAGAAGCGCAACATCAACGCGGACGACACCCTCCGCGAGATCTTCGGCGGCAAGAAGACCGTCTCGATGTTCGAGATGACCAAGCTGGTCAACGACAACCTGAAGAACTGAGCAGCACAGCGCCGCCACATCGGCGGCGACCGTTCGTCCGCCGAGGGCGCGCGACTCCACCAAGGAGGCGTCGCGCCCTCCGGCGTTTTCCCTGCGCATCCGCCGGATTCTCCACGGCGCCGCTTCCAGCCGGCGCAGATTCGGCTTGACGCCGCGAATCCAAAAACGAGAATTCTTCTCCAACTCAGCACCCTGCCGAGGAGGAGCATCCGCATGCCGAACCTGAAGGGAACCAAGACCCACGAGAACCTCAAGGCCGCCTTCGCCGGCGAGAGCCAGGCCAACCGGCGGTACCTGTACTTCGCCAAGCAGGCGGACGTCGAAGGCCGGCCCGACATCGCCGGCCTCTTCCGCGACACCGCGGAAGGCGAGACCGGACACGCGCACGGCCACCTCGAGTACCTGGAGCAGGTGGGAGATCCTGCCACCGGCGAGCCGATCGGCGATTCCGAGAAGAACCTCGCCGCGGCCGTCGCCGGAGAGACCTACGAGTACACGCAGATGTACCCCGGCTTCGCCAAGCAGGCCCGGCAGGACGGGTTCGCCGAGATCGCCGAGTGGTTCGAGACGCTCGCCAAGGCGGAGAAGTCGCACGCCGGCCGCTTTGCGAAGGGGCTGCAGCAGGTCAAGAGCGAGTAGCCGTTTCAGGCGCGATGAAACTTCCTCTCGCCGACGCGCCTCGGGACTGGTCCCAGGACCCGCACGGGATGGCCTACGACCACCCGCGGTTCTGGGACCCGTCCCACCTCGACTCCGAAGTGCACCGGGTGTTCGAGATCTGCAACGGGTGCCGGCTGTGCTTCAACCTGTGCCCGTCGTTCGACGTCCTCTTCAAGCGGATCGACGCGCTCGATCCGCACCGCGCCGAGGCGGAGGGCAAGCACCTCGAGGGCGGGATGGTGGAGGAGCACGAGGCGAAGAAGCTGCTCGACCAGGTCGAGGTGCACACCGAGAGCCCGGTGTTGCTCCTCGCCGCTGCCGACCGGGAGCGCGTGGTCGAGCTCTGCTACGAGTGCAAGCTGTGCTTCCCCAAGTGCCCGTACGTCCCGCCCCACGAGTTCGCGGTCGATTTCCCCCGCCTGATGCTGCGGGCCAAGATGGTGCGGGCAAAAGAGGACGGCATCGCGTTCCGCGAGCGGTTCCTCGGGGCCACCGATGCGGTGGGCACCGTGATGACGAAGATCGCGCCGCTCGCCAACGCGGCCGCCCACAACCGTTTCAACCGCATGCTGATGGAGCACACCGTCGGCATCCACCGGGACCGCCAGCTCCCCGCGTACGCCGACGAGAGCTTCGATACCTGGTGGTCGCGGCGCGCCCCCGTGTCGCCTCCGGCCGAGCCGAACGCCAGCGTCGCGCTGTTCGCCACCTGCTACGGAAACTACAACGACCCGGAGATCCCCAAGGCCGCCGTGGAGGTCCTCGAGCATGCCGGCTGCGCAGTGAGCTGCCCGGAGCAGGTCTGCTGCGGAATGCCGAAGCTCGACGGCGGAGACCTGGAGGGGGCCCGCCGGCTGGCTCGCAAGAACGTCGCGACGCTCCTGCCCGCGGTGCGCGAGGGCCGCAAGATCGTCAGCCCGGGGCCCAGTTGCACGTTGGTGCTGCGCACCGAGTATCCAGAGCTGGTCGGCACGAAGGAAGCCCAGGAGGTCGCGGAAGCGGTGATGGACCTCTCGGACTTCCTCCTGCACCAGGCGCGGCAGAAGAAGCTGCCGAAGAGCTTCAAGAAGCCCATCGGCAAGGTCGCCTACCACGTCGCCTGCCACAACCGGGTGCAGAACCTGGGTTACCGCGGGCGCGATCTGCTCAAGTGGGCCGGGGCCGACGTGCAGCTCGTCGACCGTTGCTGCGGGATGGACGGCAGCTGGGGCATGAAGACGGAGTTTTACCGGGAGTCCTTGAAGGTGGCCGATGCGGCGGCCAGCCGGGTCAATGCCGCCGAGCCGGACGTCGTCTCCTCGGACTGCCCGCTGGCCGGGTTGCAGCTCAAGCAGAAGACGGGGCGGCCGGTGTACCACCCCGTGCGTATCCTCAGAGCTGCGTACCTTGGAGAGCCGCTGCGTTCGCCCGTGGGCGGCGCGGGAGGCGACCTGCCGCCGGCGGAGGAGAGTTGATGCGCAAGCTGGAATTGAAGGATCTCTGGCCCCTGCCCGTCTATGAAGGCGTGCGCTACCAGTTCCGCCGCGAGGTGATCGCGGGGAAGCAGGCACGCCGCGTCACCGTGGGTCCCTTCATGACCTTCGTGTTCGAGAATCGGCTGACGGTGAAGTTCCAGGTCCAGGAGATCCTGCGCGCCGAGCGGATCACCGACGAGGCCCAGGTCCTCGAGGAGCTTGCGGGCTTCAACGAGATGCTCCCGGGCCGCGGCGAGCTGTCCGCGACCCTCCTCATCGAGCTCATCGGGAGCGACAGCGAGGTCAAGGCGCAGCTCGCCCCCCTGACAGGCCTGGGAGATCACCTCTGGCTCGAAGCGGGCGGCGCGCGCTCCCGCGCGATCGTGGAGGGCGGCCGCGACGACGGCCGGCGCGTCGCCGCCGTGCAGTACGTCCGCTTCCCGGTTCCCGATCTCCCCGCGCTCCGGCAAGGCCGCGCCGCCCTGGTGGTCGACCATCCCGCCTACACGCACCGGCAAGAGCTCTCCGAGGCCACCCGCCGATCCCTCGCGCAAGACCTCCTGCCAGAGAACGTTCCGTGAGTCGCCGCGGCAAGGCCACACAGGACCTGTCCGCGCAGGTCGCCGCGTTCGCCGAGCACTGCCGGGTGAGCGGGCTGTCGGTGACGCGCCAGAGGCTGGCCATCTTCGAGGCGCTGGCCAGCTCGCGCGAGCACCCCAATGCCGAGGACATCCATCGGGAAGTGCGGCGCCGGCTCCCGCACCTCTCGCTCGCGACCGTCTACAAGAACCTGGAGGCGCTGCGCGAGATCGGCGCGGTGAGCGACGTGAACGCCTTGCACGAGCACGGCCGGTACGAGGCCGCCCTCCCTGGCACCGGCGCGGGCACGCCCCACCACCACCTGGTCTGCGTCGATTGCCGCAAGGTGGTCGACCTGCACGACTCCGGGCTCGACGGCCTGCGGGTCGCCGACGCGAAGGGATTCGAGGTGCGCGCGCTCAAGGTCCAGGTCGAAGGGATCTGCCCGGAGTGCGCCGCGCGCAAGAAGCGTCAGGGCGCGTCGGTGAACAGGACCGTCACCGCGTCGAGGTGATACACGATCCGTCCGGGCGTCCTTCCCGCGATGCCGATCACCACGGTCGCGGTGCCGCCTTGGACCTCCAGGTCGACCGCGTGCGGCGTCCATCTCGACCCGGCGATTCCGGGTGCCTGCAGGGCAGGCTGGAGCGCGTCGGCATCGCGCGGCGGCGCGGGTAGGACGCCGGCGATGAGCTGGTCCGCGGCGATCGCGTCCCGGGTCCCCACCACCGCGAGCTCGACGTGCGCGACGTGGCGCCCAGCGGTGGACAGGGTGAAGGTCCGCTCCAGCCAGATCTTCCCGGCGCCGTTCGCGTTGTCGAGGAAGAACCTCGCGCTCGAGGCGCCATCGAAGGGGGCGGCGGGATCGCTGGTGATGTCCCACGCCTCCTCGGCGCCGCCCGACTGCAGATCGAGCCCGTGCGGAGCCCATCCCTGCAACGACCCCTCGAAGGAAAAGAACGCCGACTGGTACCGCGGCGGCCCACACGCGAACAGGCAGGCGGCGAGCAGGGCGGTCCGGAGCCGCATGCCCCTCTGCTAAGCACGCGCCCCGGCCGCGAGGCAAGCGGGGTTCGGGTGTACTATCTGGTCAGGCGTGAGCGCGATCTGCCAGGACGTCGTGGGCCGCTGCAGCTTCATCGACGTGCTCGAGGAGGCGGTGCTGGTGCACCGGCACGTGGCGGTCGCCTTGCGCGACGGCACCCGCTTCATCGACCTGGTCGTCGACGTGGTGACCGAGAACGGCGAGGACTACGCCTGCTTCCGGAGCCGCTCGCGGGTGCCGGTGACCGAGATCGCGGCTGCCACCCGCGCCGACCCGCACCGACATCCCTGATCTCGCGCAGTTTTTGCGGGGGGTGGCGTCTGCCCCCGCGATACACTGGCGAGCGATGACCGAACCTGCCGTCGACCTGCGCGACGAGCCCCGCTGGCCCCGGTTGGGGATCGCCGATTTCTCGTATGCCGACCTGCACGACGCCCTCCGGCTGGCCGACCTGACGGCCGCTTTCGACCGCGATCTGCACGGCGCCGACGCGGAGCTGTTCGCCCGATTCGAGCAGCACCGGCGCGTTCCGCTCACCGGCCCCGCCGAGGGAGATCTGCTGGTCGAGGTGTCGGGCCACCTCTCGCGGTTTCTGGGCAAGCTGTTCGGCGTCCAGGACGAGCAGGCGAGCCAGCGCGCCGCCGCCGGCCGCGACGCGCCGGTCTTCCGGGTGAAGCGCGAGTTCGTGCAGCGGCGCGTCTTCAAGAAGGGGGCTCCGGACCGCCCGTCAGCAGAGGACTTCCCCGCGCTCGACGACCAGGTGCAGCCGCTGCTCTCCGCCGCGGCGGCGCGCGATGCGCGCGTCTCGCTGGCGGCCGGCGATCCCGAGCTGGTCCTCGCGCTGGTCGTGGAAATCCTCCTCGAAGCGCCGCGCGCCCCCGAGGCCTTCCAGGCCCTGTGCCGGGCGATGGCGCGGGGCCTCGCCGACCGCGGCGAGCTGCCGGAGCGCGCGCAGGAGCTGTCCGCGGCGGGTCCGGAGCTGGCCGGATCGCTGCTCGATCTGTTCGACCGCTGGTGCTTCTGCGCGGTGCTCCATCCGCGCGGCCGGCATCGGACCCACGGCTGGTCCTTGCTGCGGCTCCCGCACGCGCTCGACTTCCAGCAACTGGTCCCGCTGCGCAGGCGCAAGCCGTACGAGACCGAGGGGCTCGCCCTCCACCAGCGCCGGCGCGACGGTTTCCGCCTGACCGACCCGCGGGCAACGCCGCGCGAGGCCCGCAGCGAGATCGATTACTGCATCTACTGCCACGCCCGCGAGAAGGACAGCTGCTCGAAGGGGTTCCGGGAAAAGGACAGCGAGCGCTACAAGAAGAACCCCCTGGGCATCCCGCTCACCGGGTGCCCCCTGGAAGAGCGCATCAGCGAGATGCACCTCAAGGCGCGCGAAGGCGACATGCTTGCGGCGCTGGCGCTGGTCTGCATCGACAACCCGATGGCGCCCGGCACCGGCCATCGGATCTGCAACGACTGCATGAAGGCCTGCATTTATCAAAAGCAGCAGCCCGTGAACATTCCCGCGATCGAGACATCGATCCTGACAGACGTACTCGTTTTGCGTTGGGGCTTTGAAATCTACGATCTTCTCACCCGGTGGAATCCGCTGAATGTACACCGGCCTCATGCATTGCCCTATAGCGGCAAGAACGTACTGATCGTGGGTCTAGGCCCGGCAGGCTATACACTGGCACAACACTTACTCAACGAAGGCTTTGGCGTAGTTGGAGTTGATGGGCTCAAAGTCGAACCTGTGCCTCGCGAGCTGGTCGACCGGCCCGT
>DATFUN010000132.1:0-4963 GCA_035260805.1 Myxococcales bacterium
CTGTGCCCCACCGCCTCGTGGAAGAGGACGCCCGCCGCCTCAGGCGCTAAAAGGGCGGGACCGGTGTACGGGTCCAGCACCGGCGCGGCGCGCAGCGCGAGCAGCTCGGCGACCATCTCGTCGATCTTCCGCGACAGCTTCTCCCCGCGCGGCAGCTCGGCCTCGCTCGCTCCGTAGAAATCTCGGCTGTCCTCGAGCAGCATGCCGTCTGGAGCGCGCGCCCAGGCCTGCACGTGGAGCCCGTAGTTGACGCGCTCGGTGATGAGCCGCGCGCCCTCGGTGTTGGCCAGCTCGCGCTCCTCGCGGTCCACGCCGGCGCGCATCTGCGAGTCGAACAGGTCGGGGTGCGAGCGCAGCCGGTCTGACTGGACGCGCAGCTCGCGCTTCCAGGCGTCGCCGTCGAACGGGTGCTCTGCCTTGGGCATCACGTCGACGTGCGGCTCCTCGCGCGAGAAGCTCGACGGCCGGTCCGGATCGTCCGGCCGGTAGACCTCCTTGCCCTTCTTCTTGAGGTACGCCGAGAGCGCCTTCTTGTAGAGATCGTCGGTGAGCAGCCAGAGCGAGTTGCGCAGCGCCGCCGGGTCGTCGTCGAGCGGCGCCTCGCGGCCCGCGCTGTACCCGGAATCCTGCCCGTCGAAGTCGAACATCTCCTGCGAGCCCGTGTTGTCGAACTCGTAGCTCCCCACCCGGACCTCGACCTGGAGCCGGCGATCGCGGCGGACGTGGTCGAGGAAGATGGCGCCGTACTTGGCGCCCACCTCGCGCGCCTCGATGCCGCGCACCGAGTACGCCAGGAAGTACGGCGCCTCGTGCCCGCGGATGCGCAGTTCCTTCTGCGAGCGGGACAGCTCGTCCACCAGCGCGGACAGCACGCGCTGGCGCGGATCGGTCCGTTCGGGCGCGGCGGCGAGCAACGAGCAGAGCAACCAGGCGAGGGCCATGCTCCAGTTGTGCCTCGCCGCCGCCCGCCGCACAAGCGCAACTGCGCTGTGGGCAGATGTACGTGCCGACGGAGTTATGCGCTCTTGATCTTGTCCCGACCAAAACAAACGTTCTTGGTGGCGTTCCGGCTGTCCACGACCAGCTTCGCGTCGCGCACCAGCTTCTGGTAGTCGATCGAGTCGTGGTCGGTGGCGATCACCACCGCGTCGGCCCACTCGACGCCCTGCTCCAGCGGCACGCTCTGCATCTCCAGCATGTACTTCGGCTGGTGGCGCATCTCCTTCATCTTGGGGCAGTACGGGTCGTGGTACTCGACTTCGAGGCCCCTCTGCCGGAACAGCTCGATCAGGCGGATCGACGGGCTCTCGCGCAGATCGTCGATGTTCTTCTTGTACGCGAGCCCCAGGATCAGCACCTTGGCGCCCTTGGCCGACTTGCCCTGCTCGTTGAGCGCTTCGACGGTGCGGTCCACCACGTGGTAGGGCATCTGCCAGTTGATCTCGCCCGCCAGCTCGATGAAGCGCGTGTTGAACTCGAACTCGCGCGCCTTCCAGGTCAGGTAGAAGGGATCGATGGGGATGCAGTGGCCGCCCAGGCCGGGGCCCGGGTAGAACGCCATGAAGCCGAACGGCTTGGTCTTCGCCGCGTCGATCACTTCCCAGACGTCGATGTTCATGCGCTCGCAGAGCAGCTTCAGCTCGTTGACGAGCGCGATGTTCACGCAGCGGAAGATGTTCTCGAGCAGCTTGGTCAGCTCCGCCTCGCGGGTCCCCTTCACCGGGACCACCTTGGTGATCGCCGAGGCGTACAGCGCGCAAGCCAGCTCGGTGCACTGCTTGGTGAACCCGCCCACCACCTTGGGAATGGTGGCGGTGTTGAAGCTCGGGTTGCCCGGGTCCTCGCGCTCCGGCGAGAAGGCCAGGTGGAAGTCGATTCCGGCGCGCAGCCCGGAGAGCTGCTCGACGATGGGCTTCACCACCTCGTCGGTGGTGCCGGGATAGGTGGAGCTCTCCAGCACGACGAGCTGGCCGGAGCGCACGTGCGGTCCGATCGCCCGCGCCGTGGCCTCGATGTACGTCATGTCCGGCTCGCGGTTCGCGTTGAGCGGAGTCGGCACGCACATGATGAGGACGTCCGCCTCGCGCGCCTTGCGGAAGTCCATGGTGGCGCAGAAGCCCTTGTCCTCTCGCGCGTTCTGTTTCTGGATCCGTCCCGCGTCGATGTGGCGGATGTAGCTCTCGCCCTTCTCCAGCGCGGAGATCTTGCGCGCGTCGATGTCGAACCCGATGACGGGGAAGCCCTTCTCCCCGAACGTGAGCGCGAGCGGAAGACCGACGTATCCCAGCCCGCAGATTCCCACCACCGCCTGACGCGCCTCGATCTTGTCGAGCAGCGTCGGCTCCTTGACCTGGAGCATTGCCACAAACCCCCTCGTGTGCCCGCCGCGGGCCTGGACCAGGCGAGCGCCCGGTCCATCTGGTTGCGGGAAGCTAGGCACTCGATCACTCGCGCGGAAGCACGAGCACCGCGGTCCAGATGCGCGCGGGCATCTCGCCCTGGCAGCGCAGCGTGATCACGCGCGCCGGGATCCGCTCCGCATAGCCGGGCGAAACATCCGTCTCGTCCACCGACAGTTCGAACCGCAACGAGGCGGCGAACGCGAACAGGGCAAACGGTTTCCCATCCACCCTCACTTCGACGCAACGCGAGGCGTCGAAGCCTTCCGGCGCGAATCCCGCCGGCGCCTGGGCCCGGAGCCGCACCGTCTCGTCCGGCGTGGCCGCGCGCATCGACGAGTCGGTGTGCGGGACGTACCAGCGCGCCGCGAGGACGTGCGCGCCGTCTCCGAACAGCTCGTCCTGGAAGGCGGCCAGCCCTTCGGCCAGCGCCGCCAGGCGGCGGTGCACCACGCCGGCTGGAAGCCGCTGGTAGCCCAGGTGCTCGCCGCTGGCCATCTCGTGGCCGTTCGGACGGCCCATCCAGCGGATCCGCGCCTGCGAGGTATCGGGCAGCGCGAACAGGCGGCCGGGGATGAGGCGGTTCTGCTCCGCGCCGTCGACCTGCACGGTGCTGTGGCCCGCGGTGCCGCGCCTGCGGTTCCGCTCGTGCGGGTCGCGGGCGTACACGAAGGTGCCGCGGTCGAGCACCAGGTCGACCTCGCCGAAGGACAGCTCGACGGAGTTTTTGTCGTTGTGCGCGTGCACGCCGCAGCCGCCGGCCCCGTTCGGTCCGGCCGACAGGCAGAGGTATCCTTTGCCGCGGCGGAGCACGGCCACGTTGGCGTCGCGCAGCAGGGCGCTGCCCGCGTGGCCGCCGGCGGGCAGGAGATCGAATCGCTCGACGCCGGGCGCGCCGAGGAGCCAGGCCACTTCCACCGGGCAGGGCGCGCCGGGCAGCTTGAGCATCGGATCGACCAGCGCGGCGGCGCCCAGCGCCGGCAGGTAGCCGCAGTCCAGCGCGGCGCGCGGCATCAGCGGGAGACCGCGGCAGGAGTCGAGGTCGCCGATCTGGGGGATGCGGCCGCTCGGCTTGAGCAGGTGCCCGATGCTGCGGAACAGCCCTGCCACGGCCAGCTCCGCCTCGCGCGGCGCCGGCGTACCCGCGGCGCGCGCGGCCAGAACGGCGCCCAGGAACAGCTCGGCGGTCAGGCGCTGGTAACCCGTCGCCGACTCGAAGTGGGTTCCGTCGGGCCGCACCTGCCGGGAGATCTCCTCCCACAGCAGGCGGCCGAAGACGTCGCGCCACACGCGCGCGCGGGGCAGCTCGGGGAAGAGCGAGCCCACCACCACCAGCCCGACCAGGTCGGCGGCGTAGTGGTTGGTGCGGATCGCGCCGGTGTCCTCGAGGTGCTCCTCCACGTAGTCGCAGTGCTCGCCCAGCATCTGGGCCAGCTCGGCGACGAAGGCGGCGTCCACCGCCGGATCGTCCTCCACGTACGCGAAGGAGAGCGCGGCGTGGAACGCGCGGGAGGCGACCTCCATCGCGCACGACCACTGCACGCCCATCCCGACCGGACAGTCCGCGCGGAACTGCCGGATGGTCGCCATGTACGCGCGCGCCCAGGCCGATCGCTCGGTGGCGGTGCCCGAGAGCCACCGCGCCTGCCCGTACCGCCACAGTTGCTGCAGGCGGCCGATCTCCCAAGCCGCCTTCACGTCGGCGCCGTCGACGAAGTGATCGATCCGCATGCCCGCCGTGCGCGGGTCGTAGCGCACCCCGTGGCCGATCGGATCCAGGTCGTAGTCCAGCGGCGCGACGTCGGCGCCCACTCCCTTCCGGGCGCGCTTGCGGCAGTCCTTCCACTTGCCGAAGACGGGGACCTCGCCCCGCCGGGAGGCCTCCGCCTCGTGCAGCACGAACTTGCAAGCCTCGGGGAACCGCTCGCGCAGCAAGCGGGCGGTCACCTCGCGCAGCGACGGATCCACGATCGACGGCCGCTTCCCGCGCAGCTCCCGCCGCCTTCGCTGCTCGGACGGCACCTGCATGAAGAACGGCGGCCGGAGCGCGGGATGCCTGGCTACCGGGCCCAGCACCTGGCGGATGCCGCCGCGCAGCACGCGCCTGGCCCGCGCGGCCACCGCGCGCGCGATCTCGCGCGGTGGCACCGTGCTGGCCAGGTACGCGTAGTAGCCGAGGTCGATGCTGCTCACGCCGCCTTCTTCCGCGTCGCGAGCGCAGCGGCCACGATCTCCTGCATCTCCAGGACCCGCGCCTCCCACCCTTCGCTCCGGACCTGGGCCGCCCGGACCTCGCTGGGGCCGGAACCCGCCGCGATGGCCGAGGCAATCTCCCGCACGACCGAGTCCGCGTCCGCGCCGATGCGGCACAGGCCCAGGCGCTCCACCTCCGGGATCGCGGTCGACACCACCGGCAAGCCCGCCGCCAGGTACTCGCGCACCTTGAGCGGGTTCGAGGCCAGCGTCAGCTCGTTCACCTTGAACGGCATGAGCGCCACGTCGAAGGCCTTCGCGTAGCGGGGCAGGTCGGCGTACGGCTTGCGCCCGAGGAAATGCACGTTGCG
>DATFUN010000133.1:0-8530 GCA_035260805.1 Myxococcales bacterium
CGACGCGGGCGACCACCTCCGCCATTGGCCGCGCCGCCGCCGCCGCCGCCGCCGCCTCCGGCGCCATCGCCGCCCACGCCCGCCCCGCATCGTCGGCGCAGCCGCTCGCGTCGCGCACCGTCTCCTGCAGCCCGTCCGGCGCGGACAGCCCCGCCCGCTCGAACCGCATCCGCCTCGCCCGCGCCGCCGCCGTCAGCGCCTCGACCGGCACCGGCGCCACCATCGCCGCCTCTTCCCAGAGCCGGATGGCCTCGTCTACGGCTCCTGCTTCGTCCCTTCGTTCCCAGGCAGCCGCAGCCCTCGCAATCAACTCCCGCTGCGAAGCGCTCGGCTTCGCTGTCGCTGTCCGACTCGCTGTCGCAGTCGCTGTCGGACTCGCTGTCCTGGTCGCAGTCGTAGTCGGAGCCGCAGTCGGAGTCGCCGTCGCAGTCGCCCGCCCCGACGCACACGCCGCCGCAACCAGCGCCGCCGCAGCTAGCGCTCCCCGTGCCCGAATCACCGCTTGCGCGGCGGCGGCTTCGCGCCGCCCTTCGCCGGCGCCTGCGACGCCGCTCGCTGCCCGCCCGCTGCTCCCGGCCCGTTCCCGGCCTGCAGCGCGAACAAGAGCCCGCCCGCGTCCCCTCCCGCTCCGGCCGCCGGCGATTCGTACAGCTCGCACGTCGCCTGCCCGCGCAGGACCAGCTCGCCTTTCTGGTTCTCGGCCCACAGCTCGACGTCCGCGTAGCAGGCGCCGTTCTCCTTGCGCAGGTCGGCGATGCGCCCCCGGCAGTTCAGCTCGTCTCCGGGCCAGACGATCTTCACGAAACGCGCCGCCAGCCTGCGCACGTGCCCGCGCCGCAGCCAGGCGGTGAGCAGCTGCCCCACGAACCCCATCGCCAGCATGCCGGGCGCGAACAGCCCCGGGAACCCGAGCGCGTGCGCGAACGGCTCGTCGAGGTGCAGCCGGTTGAAGTCGTTGGAGGCCGCCGCGTACCGGGCGATCTGCACGCGATCGATGGCCGGTTTGCTCAGCGGCGGCAGATCGTCTCCGACGCGCAGCTCGCTCCAGTAGAACGAGCGCGCCAGGCTCTGCTTGGCCGGCTGGGCCTGGCGGGCCGGTGGCGGCGCGGGCGGTGGCGGCAGCGGTTTCTTCATCGCCGCTTTCGGCGCGGCCGGCCTGGCCGCGTGTCGGGCGGGCGGCGGCGCCTTGCGCGCCGTCTTCTTGTCCGCGTGCTTCCCCACCTTGGGGAACTTGGTCACGTTGGCGAGCTTGCGCGCCGGCGCCTTCGCCTTGGCGACCTTCGCGGCGGCCTTGGCCGGAGGCCGGATCTTCTTGGCGGCGCTTCGGCTACTCATGGAGATCTCCCGGGGCGTGCTTGGGCGCGGTGCGCACCACCCACAGCTGGCGCGAGCGGTAGACGACCGCAGAGGTCTCGTCCCTGCCCTCGTCCTCGATGACCACCACGTCCGTCAAGCCGCTGGGCGTGTTCCGCTGCGAGACCTCGATCACCTTGCTGCGGACGGTCAGCTTGTCGCCGGCGACGATCGGCCGGGCATATTCGAAGCTCTGCTCCGCCTGCAGCAGGTGCTTGCCGGGCGAGAGCAGGAGCCCCTCGCGCAGGTCGCTGCCCGCGCGGAGCGTGGTTGGGAACGTGGGAGGAGCCACGACGCTGCGGTACCCAGCGGCGCGCGCGGCGGCCTCCTCGAAATAGATGGGATTCGTCTCGCCGAGCGCCTCGGCGAAACGGCGGATCGCTCCCTTCTCCACCTCGTTGACGGACGCTTTCGACTCGCGCCCGATGGCGTTGCGATCCACGAAGTACTCCTCACCTGCCTGCGGGCAGGTCCAAGACGGTGATGAGGCCGGGTTCCGCGCCGGCCACCAGGGGTGCGGCGTGGGCCACGGACCACGCGGTGGCCTTGTCGCCCGGCACCCCGCCGGGGATGACGCACCTGAGGCCGGGATCGCCGATCAGCTCGATCTCGTCGCGCGGGTCGGGGGCGCCGAGCGCGATGGTCAGCTCCAGGTGCGCGACTTCCTTGCCGTCGTGGAACGCCCGCGCGACCTGGTGCACGCCCACGATGCCGCCGCGGGGAACGGTGAATCCGTCCCCTTGCACGTCCTCTTCGGTCTCCACGGGGTCGATGTCCTCGTCGACCTCGTCCACCTCGAGACCCACGCCGAGCGCCGCCAGCGCCGCCGACTCCATCAATCCCACGTGGCCGATGGTGCCGTCGTCGACGCCGCGGTCGAACTCCTCTTCGTTCAAGCCCGCGCCGACCTTCCTCTGCAGCTGCAGCCGGCGCGTGCGCGCGTCCACCACCCGCCGCGCCTGCACGCGATCGACGCGTCCCACCACGTTTCCCAGCGTCGCCGGGAGCCGGTCGAGGACGAACCCGGGGTTCACGCCGGTCCCCAGGAGCGCCACCTTGCGCCGCTCGGCGATGCGGTCCAGGCGCTCGGCGATCTCCGGATGGCGCAGCCAGGGGTACGAGAGCTCCTCACAAGTCGACACCACCGCCAGCCCGGCCGACAGTGCCTGGGCGAGCTCGCCCTCCACCCGGTCCAACCTGCTGCCGGTGGCGTGCAACAGGACGCCGTGCTGTGCCTTCTTCAATGCCGCACCGGCGTCCGGGGTGACGATCACGTCGGGAGTAGGAGCGTCGACCACGTCGGACAGCTTGCGCCCGACACGCTGCGGGTCGAGATCGACCGCGGCGACGATCTCCAGGTCGGACCTGGTGAGCACGGCCCGGGCGATGAGTCGCCCGATGGCACCGAGCCCCATCAGCACGACCTGGATCGCCAAGGCGTCCGTCCTCCGTCAGCGAACGTCCCACACCGCTCGCTGGCCCGCTTATAGCCCGACGTTCGACGGGCCGTATAGCCCGAAAGGAGCGGTGTCCAACCTGTGAACACCCACCCAGGCTTGCAGGAGAGCCTCGCAGACCCCGCCAGGCTGACGTGCCGGCGAAGTGTCGACTACTTGCCGGATTGGCGACCAGCTTGTACTGTCCCCGGTCAATGCGCTGCCTCCGCTGCGGCGCGGCAATGCCTGTAAAGATTGCCGCCTGCGAGGTCTGCGACCAATTCCTCGAAACGCTGCTAGACTGCGGGTGCGCACTTGTAGGTGTGCACCCCACAGCGTTGCGAGCACCCGGATGAGCCATCCGCAGGAAGCGCTGGAAAGGCTCATCGATACGCTTGGGGACGCCCTGGTGGCGGTCGACCGCAGCGGCCGCGTGCTCCGGCTCAGCTCCCGGGCCGAGGCCCTCACCGGCATCCCTGGAGAGCAGGCGCTGGGCAAACCGCTTTCCGAGGTGGTGCGCATCGTCGGCTCCGAGGATCGCGTCACGCTCGACGACCTGGTCACCCGGGCGCTGCGTGGCGAGGCGGTCGCGCGAAGCCCCGGTGCGCACGCGCTGCTCGTGGCCAAGGGCGGCACGGAACACGCGGTGGTGGCCAGCGCGGTTCCTGTGCGGGACGAATCCGGATCCGTGTCCGGCGCGCTGCTCGTGTTGCGCGACACCGGCCCGCAGCGCACGGCGGAGGAGGAACGGGCCCGGTACCAGGCCCAGCTCGTCTTCGCCGAGCGGATGGCCTCGATGGGGACCCTCTCCGGAGGGCTGGCGCACGAGATCAACAACCCCCTCGCCTCGGTGCTCGCGAACCTCGCCCTGCTCGGGCAGGAGCTGCCGAAAGTGCTGCCGGACACCGCGCACACCCGCGACCTGCTGGAGGCCGTCGCCGAGGCCCACCGCGGCGCCGATCGGGTGGCGCAGATCGTCCGCGGCCTGAAAGTGTTCTCGCGCGGCCTGGACGAGCGCCGCCAACCGCTGGACGTGGCGCAGGTGGCCGAGCACGCGCTGCACCTGCTCGCCAACGAGCTGCGCCACCGGGCGCGCGTGGTGCGGGACTTCCGGCCGGTCCCGCCGGTCGAGGCGAGCGAGGCGCACTTGGGACAGGTGATGGTGAACCTGATCCTCAACGCGGCCCAGTCGATCCCGGAGGGCGAGGCGGACCGCAACGAAGTGCGGGTCACGGTGCGGCCCGGCGAAAGCCGCGACGTGGTGATCGAGGTGCGCGACACCGGCGCGGGGATGGCGCCCGAGGTGCTGGCCCGCGTCTTCGATCCCTTTTTCACCACCCGGCCCGTCGGGTCGGGGTCCGGGCTCGGGCTGTCCATCTGCCACGGCATCGTGGCCTCGCTGGGCGGGCGTATCGAGGCGGAGAGCACGCCCGGACGCGGGAGCGCGTTCCGCGTGATGCTCCCGGCCTCGCAGGGCGAGCCGGCGCCTGCGCCGGCGCCCGCGCCCTCCGGCGAGGGGCTGCGCGGCCGCATCCTGCTGGTGGAGGACGACGCGCTGGTCGCGCGCGCCGTGCGGCGCACCCTGTCGCGGGAGCACGACGTGGTCTGCGTGGAGACCGGCCGCGCGGCGCTGGAGGCGATCGCGCGCGAGAAGTTCGACCTGGTGATCTCGGATCTCATGATGCCGGAGATGACCGGCATGGACCTGCACGGAGAGCTGCTGCGCACCCATCCGGAAATGGCGAAGGGGATGGTCTTCTTCTCGGGAGGCGCTTTCACCGACGCCGCGCGCGAGTTCCTGCACAGCGTCCCCAACCCGCAGATCGAGAAGCCCTTCGACCCGCAGCAACTCCGCCACCTGATCCGCCGCCTCCTCAGCTAAAAAGATCTCCGCGCCTCTGCGTCTCCGCGTTCTGCTTCTGGTCTAGTTGGTCAGTTCCGCGGCGGAGTCAGCGCGAGAGTCTCTCGACCAGCATCTGCGCTGTCACCCGGTGCTTGAAGGCGCGCCGGCCGTCGATCTCGATCACGGGGATGTCGTTCCGGTGGGTCTCGTACAGCTTGCGGTCGGACTCGATGTCCACCTCGCGGACGGTGAACTCCACCTGCGCGCGCGCCGCCCGCAGCGCTTCCTTCGCGTCGTCGCAAAGGCAGCAGCCGGGCTTGGTGTAGAGGACGACCTCGCGCATCGCGCTACCTGTGCCGGCGATGCCGCCGGTAGACGCGCGCCACGGGCGGCAGCCCGAGCGCTCCGCCGACCAGGTACGCCCGAAACGCCTCGCGCGCGACGTAAGGCGCGTGGATGCGCCACTTGAGCCCGTTCACTATTACCGCGGCCACCGCGATCTTCGGGTCGTCGGCCGGCGCGAACCCGACGAACCACGAGTAGTCCATGTACGGGCGCTGGTGGTTGGACATCGAGCCGGTCTTGCCCGCCACCTCGATGTCACCCAGCACCGAGCGGCCCCGCTCGCGGAAGGAGGAAGTCGCGGTGCCTTCGGTGACCGTGTACTTCATCATGTCCCGCAGCGCGGCCGCCGTCTCCTGCTTGAGCAGCCGGGAAGTGCCGTTGGCCTTGAAGGGCTCTCCGTCCACCTCCTCGATCAGGCTGGGCTCGTAGGCGATCCCCCCGTTTCCCACGGCGGAGGCGATGAGCGCCGCGTGCAGGGGGGACAGCTTCACCTTGCCGAAGCCGGCGGCGCTCTTCGCCAGGTCGAGCTTGCCGTCCGGGATGTTCGCCGGCGACGCCTCGACGGGCACGTCCCAGATGGGCCGGTTGAAGAGGAACCGCTCCGCCTCCTTGCGCAGCGACTCGCCGTCGAGGTGCTTCACCGCCATCTTGGCGAACACCACGTTGGCGCTCTTGGCCAGCGCCATGGAGAGCGACATGCAGCGCCGGTCCATGCGCGGCTTGTCCTCGAGCAGCTTGCTGACGATGCCGCGCAGGCCGCCGTGGTAGCAGGTCTCCGCGTCGGGCGAGACGCCCGCCTCGAGCAGCGCGGCGCCGGTGATGATCTTGAAGACCGAGGCCGCCGGGTACAGCGGCCGGGTGGCGAGCCCGTCGGACTTCCCGTCCTTCGCGTATTCGACCAGGGCCAGCACCTTGCCGGTCTTGGGATCGATGGCGACCAGCGCCCCCTGCATGGGCTGGTAGGTGCGCATCAGCCTCACCATCTGCTTCTGCAGCTCCGGCTCCACCGAGATGCGCACGCGCTTGCCATCCGCCGCGTCGGCGAAGTACCCCAGCGCGTCGTCGGTCCCGGTGAGCTTCGCCTTCTTCCACAGCGCGAGCCCCTCGAGGTGGTTCTTGTGCTGCGCCACCGCGTTGGCCGCGGTCGCGGGCACCGCGTTCACCTCGGCCGGGCGCTCCGGCGTGCCCGCGTCCGGCGCGGCCTCCGAGGTGACGGCGCTCTCCACCGCGCGCTCGGTGTCGGCCGAGTCCAGGCTGTCGCCCGACTCGCCCGGGGCCGGGGCGTCCGGCTGCGGCGGCGCCTGCGCCTGGCCGGCATCGGGCGCGGGGGTACCTTCCGCCTGGGCCACCGTCCGCTGGGCGGCGCGCGCAGCAAGGCCGCCGCCGAGGAGGAACAAAGCGGCCAGGATGGCGCGCTTGGCGGCGCCGGGTCCTCGAGATACGTGCGTCTGGGTCACCGTGGGTTCACTGTACTTTTGGTGAGGGGTTCGCGGCAAAGAATCCCGGAAGGCAACCGTTGGACCAAGCGAATTCCTCCCGTTCACCCCGCCCTACCCCCGCGCATGTAGCTTGACGGGACCGCGGAGGGTTGCGAGCTTGCCGCCCCGTGCTGGAGGTACCGCAGGGGTTTGAGGGGCAGACGACGTCGGTGCTCCGGCAGGTCCTGGGCGACCTGCATCCGCGCAGCATCGTGGTGGTGGCGCTACTGCTGGCCGTGGCGGCGCTGCTCAGCCGATTCGTCAACTCGGTCATCCACCGCACGCTGGAGAGGCACCGGCAGAGCGGGACGCTGCTGGCGGAGTCGGTCACCCGCCTGCAGATCATCCGTCGCATCCTCGACGCGATCATCTGGGTGGTGGCGATCTCCATCGGGCTGGCGCAGTTCCCCGAGCTGCGCGTCCTCTCGGCCGGGTTGCTCGCCTCGGCGGGGATCTCGGGCCTGATCGTCGGCTTCGCGGCGCGCAGCACGCTGGGGAACGCGGTGGCGGGCGTGACCATCGCGTTTTCGCAGCCCGTCCGCATCGGCGACGAGGTGGAGCTGCGCGGCGAGCGCGGGTCGGTGGAGGACATCACGCTGCTGTTCACCATCCTCCGTCTCTGGGACGGCAAGCGGATGATCGTTCCCAACGAGACGCTCTCCACCGAAGTGATCAAGAACCTGACGCTCGGCTCGGTCTCCCGCATCGCTCGCACCGACGTGTTGGTTCCCCCCAAGGGAGATGCTCGAGCCGCCATGGAGGCGCTGCTCGGCGTGGCGGCGGGGGAGCCGGGCCTGGACCGCACGGCTCCGCCGCCCCGCGTCGAGTTCCTCAAGGTGGACGCTTCAGGCGCCCTGCTGCGCTTCACCGCGCTCTGCGCCGACGAGGCCTCGGCCGCGCGGCTGACGCAGGCGCTCCTGGCCAGGGCGGCGCACGTCGTCTACGGAATCCAGGTATGAAGTTACCGGCTCGTTGCTCGCGGTGGGGAGCGGAATGCAGTAGCAAGAGCGACCGTTCTATTTCGAGGCGACGGGTGTAATCCGGCACGGCCGGGGAGAGCTGAAAACGTGAAGAACGCCTGGAACGTCGCGGTCGCCGCCTGCGTGAGCGGGGCGGTCGGTTATTTCGTCGGGCTGCAGATGCACTCGGGCGGCTCGGTAGGCACTCCGCTGCGGGCGGAGGCCCGGGCGGCGGCCCAGCAGCAGCAGCCGCTCCCCCCAGGTTCCGAGACCGTCTACAAGGTGGCGGTCGGCACGTCCCCGGTGAAGGGAGACCCGGAGGCCAAGGTCACCATCGTCGAGTTCTCCGACTTCGAGTGCCCCTTCTGCGGTCGCGCGGTCGAGGTGGTGAAGCAGGTCGAGGCGCGCTACGGGAAGGACCTCCGGCTGACGTTCAAGCACAATCCCTTGCCGATGCACCCCGATGCGCCGTACGCGGCGCGCGCCGCCATCGCGGCCGGCAAGCAGGGCAAGTTCTGGCAGATGCACGACAAGCTGTTCGAGGCGAACATCGCGCGCACGCCCGACGGGCTCAAGCCCGACCGCATCGACCAGATGGCGCGCGACCTGGGGCTCGACCTCGATCGGTTCCACCGCGACGCCGATTCCCAGGAGGCGAAGGACCAGGTCGAGGCCGACCAGGCGCAGGCGCGCGCGCTCGGTGCCGGCGGCACGCCCTACTTCTACGTGAACGGGCAGCGCATCGCGGGCGCCCAGCCCTTCGAGCAGTTCAAGCTGGTGGTGGACGCGGCGCTCAAGCGCGCCGACGCGGCGCTGGCCAAGGGAGTGGCAAGAAGAGACCTGTACGAGGCGCTGGGGAAGGACGGCCAGACGGCTCCGCCCGCTCCGCCGCCGCAGCCTCCTCCGGCCCCGACGGCTCGCAACGTCGACTTGGGAACTGACTCGCCGTGGACGGGTGCCAAGCAAGCCAAGGTGACCATCGTCGAGTTCTCCGACTTCCAGTGCCCGTTCTGCCAGCGCGCAGAGCCGACCGTCCAGAAGATCCTCGAGACGTACAAGGGCCAGGTGAAGCTCGTCTGGCGCAACCAGCCTCTCTCCTTCCATCCCAACGCGCTG
>DATFUN010000134.1:0-5127 GCA_035260805.1 Myxococcales bacterium
CCTCGCGGGGTGGTTCACCGCCATCCTCCCCGCACCGCGCGAGGTGGGCTTCGCGCCCGGCGCGGGAAGGCTGCTCCTCACCGTCGCCGCACCCGAAGGGCTGGAGCTCTCGGAGGGGTCTCCGTGGTCGGCGTCGCTGGAGGTGTCCCGGCGCAGCGACCTGTTGCAGGTCGCCCCCGAGTTCACCCGGGGGGAGGCGCGCGGCGGGCGCGGCGAGCAGATCGAGCTGCGCGTCGAGGCGCATCACCTCCAGGACGTGGACTCGGAGCTCCTGGTCGAGCTGCGCGCGGTTGCCTGCGACGCGGTCGACCACGCGGCCTGCTATCCGGTGAAGAACTCGTTTCGCGTGCCGCTGCGGCTGCTGCGCGACGCCGGCCAGCGCGAGGTGCGCGTGACGTTGCCACTCGAGGTACGCAAGTAGGAGGAGGGCGTGGGCGAGCCGCACATCCTGTCCGCCGCCGCCGCGCTGCCGGAGGGCTACGTCGATCAGGAGACGCTGCTCGCCGCGTTCCGGGAACGCTGGGGCCGCAAGCACTTCAACCTGGACCGCCTGGAGCAGCTGCACCGGGCAGTCCAGGTGGGCGGCCGTCACCTGGCGCTCCCGCTCGAGCAGTACGCGAGCCTCGATTCCTTCGCCAAGCGCAACGACGCCTGGATCGCGGCTGCCGTGGAGATCGGCGAGAAGGCGCTCACGCAGGCGCTCCTGCGCGCCGATCTGCGACCGCGCGATCTGGACCACCTCTACTTCGTCACCGTCACCGGGCTCGCGACGCCGTCGATCGATGCCCGCCTGATGGACCGGATGGGCCTGCGCGCGGACCTGAAGCGCGTCCCCATCTTCGGTCTGGGGTGCGTCGCCGGGGCGGCCGGGCTCGCCCGCGCCTCCGATGCGGTGCGCGCCTTCCCCGGGCAGGTGGCCGCGCTCTTGTCGGTCGAGCTGTGCTCGCTGACGCTGCAGGCCGAGGACCTGTCGGTGGCCAACATCATCGCCAGCGGGCTGTTCGGCGACGGCGCCGCGGCCGTGCTGATCGCGGGCGGGGACCGACCTGCGCGCGGGCCGCGCGTCCTGGCCACCCGCTCCGTCTTCTATCCCGGCACCGAGCGCGTGATGGGCTGGGACGTGGTCGACTCGGGCTTCAAGGTGGTGCTCTCCCCCCAGGTGCCCCAGCTGGTCCGCGACCGCGTGCGCGGCGACGTGGACGAGTTCCTCGGCGCGCACGGCCTGTCGCGGCGGGAGGTGCGCCACTGGCTCTGCCACACCGGCGGGCCCCGGGTGCTGGAGGCCTTCGAAGAAGCGCTGGAGCTGCCGCGCGCCGCCCTGCAGCGCACCTGGGACTCGCTGCACGAGGTGGGGAACCTCTCCAGCGCCTCGGTGCTCTTCGTGCTGCGCGACCTGCTCGAGTCCGGGGAGGCGCGCGCGGGGGACCTGGGACTCTTGATCGCGATGGGCCCGGGTTTCTGCTCCGAGCTGGTCCTCTTGCGATGGTGACTTCCCGGGCGCTCTACCTGGCCTTCCTCTTGCTGATCGGCGCCGAGCGGCTGTTCGAGGTGGCGCTCTCGCGCCGCAATGCCGCCCGGGCCATCGCCCGGGGTGGCCGCGAATCCGGACAGGCGCACTTCCCCGCAATGGTCGCGCTGCACACGACGTTCCTCGTCTCGTGCGCCGTCGAGTCCGGGATCCGGACCTTTCCGGGCGCGCTCGGTTGGGCCGCGCTCGCCGGCGCGCTTGGCGCGCAGGCCCTGCGCTACTGGGCCATCGCGTCGCTGGGAGATCGCTGGAACGTGCGCGTCATCGTGGTCCCCGGCGAGCCGCCCGTGCAGCGTGGCCCGTACCGCTTCCTGCGGCATCCGAACTATGCCGCCGTGGTGGTGGAGATCCTGGCGGTCCCGCTGATCCACGGCTGCTGGCTCACGGCCGCTGCGTTCTCGGCGTTGAACGCGGTGGTGCTGCGGGCCCGCATCCGCGCCGAAGAAGCGGCGTTGGGCGCCGCCTGGCAGGACGCGTTCGCGGGACGGCCGCGCTTCTTGCCCGGAGGTCCGGGCCGTGGCTGAACGCGCGGAGGTCCTCGCAGTCATTGGCCGCGTGCTCCGCGACGAGCTGGGCGTCGCGCGGCAGGTGCGCGCGGAAGACGATCTGCTCGCCGACCTGCAGCTCGATTCGGTCGGCGTGCTGACGCTGGTGGTCGGGCTGGAGGATCACTTCCGCATCGCGCTGCAGGAACAGGACGCGGCCGAGGTGCGGACCGTCGGCGATCTCGCCGGGCTCGTCTCCGCGCGTGCAGGGGGAGTCTGATGCTTCGCGGACCACCGCTGCCACCCCCCAAACACGCGACCATCGGCGAGGCCCTCGCCGCAGCGGCGAAGGCTCCTCCCCTTCCCTCTCCCTCGACCTCGACCCTTTCCCCCGGCCTCACCTTCCTCGACGCCCTCGAGCACGAGCACCACCTGTCCTTCTCCGACCTGCGCCTGCGCGCCCGCCGCGCGGCCGCTGGCATCGCCGCCCTGGGCATCCGCCCCGGCGATCGCGTCGCCTTGGTCCTGCCCACCGGCGCCGACTTCATGGACGCCTTCTTCGGCGCGCTGCTCGCCGGCGCGGTGCCGGTGCCGCTCTACCCACCCGTGCGCCTCGGCCGCCTCGAGGAGTTCCACGCGCGCACCGCGCGCTTGCTTCGCGCCTGCGGCGCCCGGCTGCTGCTCACCGATGCGCGGGTCGGGCGGCTCCTCGGGCAGGCCGCGGCCCGCGCCCGTCCCGAGCTGGGCGTGCTCGCCGTCACCGCTTTGCCGTGCGAAGGCGAGCTGGAGCTTCCCGCGGCGCCCGCCGATCTGGCGCTGATCCAGTTTTCCTCCGGGACCACTTTGGAACCGAAGCCGGTGGCGCTGACGCACGCCAACGTGCTCGCCAACGTGGCGGCGATCGACGCGTACATCCCGGAACAGGGCGCGCTGCGGCAGCGCGGCGTCTCCTGGCTGCCGCTGTACCACGACATGGGGCTGATCGGCTGCCTGCTGCTCGCGATCTACCATCCCGGGCCGCTGGCGCTGCTCCCGCCCGAGGCATTCCTCGCCCGCCCCGCTCTGTGGCTGCGCGCCATCGGCCGTACCCGCGCCACGCTGACCGTGGCGCCCAACTTCGCCTTCGGACTTTGCGCCAAGCGCGTCCGCGACGAGGAGCTGGAAGGCGTCGATCTGTCCTGCTTGCGGCTGTCCCTGAACGGCGCGGAGCCGATCGCCCCCGCGGCGTTCCGGCGGTTCTGCGAGCGTTTCGCCCGCTTCGGATTCGACCCGCGCACCCTGATGCCGGTCTACGGCCTCTCGGAAGCATCGCTCGCGGTGACCTTCTCGCCGCCGGGGCGCGGCCCGCGGACCGTTCGCAGCGGGGGGCGCGAGCTCGCCTCGGTGGGACCACCGGTCGCCGGCATCGAGGTGAGCATCCGCGGGGAGGATGGGGGCGAGTTGTCCGACGGGGCCATCGGCAGAATCCACGTGCGCGGTCCGTCGGTCATGGGCGGCTACTTCCAGGACGCCGGCGCGACGGCGCAGGCGCTCCGCGACGGGTGGCTCGATACCGGCGACCTGGGATTCGTCGAGGGCGGGGAGCTGGTCGTCTCCGGCCGCGCCAAGGAGGTCATCGTCCTACGCGGAGCGAATCATGCTCCGCAGGAGTTCGAGGACGCCCTGGACGGCCTGGCGGGGGCGCGGCCGGGGTGCGCCGCCGCGGTCGGGCTGGTCCCCGAGGGCGCCGACGGAGAGGAGCTGGCGCTCCTGGTCGAGGTGGAGCGCGAAGGCGTCCTCGCCGCGGACGCGGTGCGGGCCCGCGTCGTCGAGCGCACCGGCATCCGGCCGCACACGGTCGAGCTGCTGCTGCCGGGCACGCTCCCGCGGACGTCCAGCGGGAAGCTGCGCCGGGCGGAGGCGCTCCGGCAATACCTGGACGGCGATCTGCGGCCGCCGCGCAAGGTGACGCTGCTGCGGATGGCGCGCGAGGCGGCGCTCTCGGCCGCCGCCCTGGCGCGCCTGCGCTTCTCGCGATGATCTGGGACGTCGCGATCTGCGGCGGCGGTCCCGCCGGGCTCGCGGCCGCCATCCACTCGGCCCGCGCCGGGTTCTCCACGGTAGTCCTGGAACGGGCCCCGGACGCCCCCGACAAGGCGTGTGGCGAGGGCCTCATGCCTCACGGCCTGGAGGCGCTCGGCCGGCTCTCCGTGCTGGCGGACCTGCCGCCCGATCAATGTGCGCCCTTCCGCGGCATCCGGTACGTGCAGGAGGACGGCGGCGCCGTCGAGGGGCGGTTCGCGCACGGCAGCGGCCTGGGCGTGCGGCGCATCGCGCTGTGGCGGGCCGTGCAGAAACGCGCTCGCGAGGCGGGCGCAGAGATCCGGACCGCCGGCGTGCGCGGTCTCCGCGGCGGCCGCCTGGACACCGACGGGGGACCGGTCGAGGCGCGCCTGGTCGTCGGCGCGGACGGGCTCAACTCGGCGGTCCGCCGCGCCGCCGGTCTGGAGCTGCCGGTGCGCGGTCCGCGGCGATTCGGCCTGCGGCGCCATTTCCAGCTCGCTCCCTGGAGCGACCTGGTCGAGGTGCACTGGTCGGCGGGCGCCGAGGCCTACGTCACGCCAGTCGGGCCGTGCTCCGTGAACGTGGCCTTCCTCTGGCAGGAAGATGCCTTGTGCGAGAAGGCCTCCTTCGAGTCGCTGCTCGATCGGTTCCCGGCCCTTCGCGAGCGCGTTCACGGGGCGACGGCCGGATCCGAATCGCGCGGCGCGGGACCCCTGTCCCGGCGGGTGAAGGCGCGCACGGCGGGGCGGCTGGCGCTGATCGGCGACGCGGCGGGATACGTGGACGCGATCACCGGACAGGGCCTGTCGCTCGCCTTCGGCTCGGCAGAGCTGCTGGTCCAGGCCTTGCCGCGCGAACTCGAGGAGCCGGCGTTGTCGCGCGCGCTGCGCCACTACGAGGCTTCGCTGCGCTCGGGCTGGCTGCGCTACGCCGTCCCGGCGCGAAGCCTGCTCGCGCTGGCGCGGCGGCCGGCCCTGCGCCGGCGCGCGCTCTCTGTCCTGCAGCGGCACCCCCGCTGGTTCTCGCTGCTGCTCCGGGCGGTCGCCTGACCTCTCTACTTCACGGTGGCGG
>DATFUN010000135.1:0-3810 GCA_035260805.1 Myxococcales bacterium
GCCGCACAGGCGGCCGCGACGGCCAGCGCCGCCGCGGCTGCAATGCAAGGGGCCGGAGGAATCTCGCCCTGCCATCGCACCGCCGCCGCCAGCGCGAACGTCGCTCCGGCGGCCGCCCAGGGAATCATGCCCGCCGCAGGCGCCATCCAGCTCGCGTAGCAGGCGCCCAGCGCACCGCCGGCCGCGGCGATCAGGCAGGTCCGTTGGAACGCGGCATGGTCGACGAACCGCAGAGCCACGGCGTCACCAGCCTTCGATTGGCGCGCGCAGCGAGTCGAACGCTTGCTGCTTCACGCGTTTGGCGGCGGCATCGCCGTCCCCGCGGATGCCGTCCAGGTCGATCTGGTACAGCTTCGCCTCCTTCCGCAGGGCCGGCATCGCGGCCGCGGGCGCCGCCGCCGCGGTCGAGTCGAGCAGGATCCGCATCTGGTCGACGCGCTGGCGGGCCTCTTCCGCGCGGCCTCCCCCCTTCAGCTCCGCCGCGTCGCGCGCCAGCTCCGCCAGCTCGGCGCGCGCGCCGTACGCCAGCGCCTCGTTCGCTGGCACACCGAGGAGCGCCGCCTTCCGGGTGAACGATCCACCCGCCGACGTCTCCGAACGGTGGGCGGCGCCGTCGGGATCGACAAAGGAGAGCGCGACCCGCGCGACCTCGGCCTCGCCCTCTCCCGCGGCGGCGAACGAGAGCTTCACCAGCACGCGGCGCTCGTCTCCCGCGGCGAAGTCCGGCAGGCGGATCGAGCTTCCGTCGACGCCGTAGCCCAGCACCCGCACCACGCGCGCGCCCGACGACCCGCGCACCTCCAGCCGCACGTCGCGGGCCACGGTGCGCGCCGAACGGCTCAGGTCGGCGCGCAGGGCGGGCTCGAGCTCGCCGGCCGAATGGATGAATTGCGTCCGCCCTCCCCCCTGGGCGGCGAGCGCGGCGAGGAGGTCCTCGTCGTAGTCCTCGCCGATGCCGAAGGTGGAGACGGTCGCCCGACCGAAGTCGCGCGCGGCGATCCGCAAAAGCCCCGCCCGATCCGACACGCCCTCGTTGGCCAGTCCGTCGGTGACGAGGAAGACCTTGTCGAGACGCGACGGCGCCCTGCCCCGCTCGAGCTGGGGAGCGGCCAGGTCCAGCGCCGCGGACAGGTTCGTCCCGGTGGTCGCCTGCAGGCGCGACACTTGCGAAAGCGCGCTCTCCTTGAACGCCGGCGTGACCTCCGCCGAGGCGAGGAGGAGGTGCGCGTCGCTCGCGAAATCGACGATCGCGAGGCGGTCTTCTCCGTCCAGCGCCGCGATCAGGGCCCGCGCGGCATCGCGGGCGCGGGCGATCTTCTCTCCGGACATGGAGCCGGAGCGGTCGATGACGAGGACGGCGTTGACCGCGGTGCGCGGCCCCCGCTCGGGCATTCCATCCGCAGCGATGCCGACCTCCAGATACGAGGTGCCGCCCCGGGAATCGAGCCAGCGCCGATCGAGGCGCGCCGAGAGGCGCAGCGCGCCGTCCCGAGCGGTCACGGGCGGCGGATCGGCGGGCGGCGCGGGCGCCCGGCCCTGCAGACGGAGCGCGGCGACGCCCGCGGCGGCAGCGGTGGCGAGGACCAGCGACAGGAGCGCGGCGGTGCGGAGCATGGCGTGGCCTTTCCGGCCCGCGGGCTGCGGAGCCGATGGATTGGAACGCGCCGGCGCCTGCCGGGATCTACAGATGCGCTGCGAGGAACTCCGCCGCTCGCCGTTCCGCCCAGAACCAGGGCACAAACGGACCGGCGACGAATCCCAGATGGCCGCCGCGCGCCGGGACTTCCAGCGTGACGCAGGGGTTTGCGGCCGCCGCCTCCCGCGGCAGGCAGGCGGCCGGGATGAACGGATCGTCCTGCGCGGAGAGCAGCAGGAGCGGCACGCGCACGCGCGCCACGTAAGGGCCGCTGGAGCTCTGCGCCCAGTAATCCTCCGCTCCCGCGAACCCGTGCACAGGGCCGGTGAGCGCCTCGTCGAATTCGAAGAGGGTGCGCGCGGCGCGCACCCGCGCCAGGTCGACGCCGGGGAACAGCCGGGCCTTCGCCAGCGCCTTGCGCTTCAAGGTGTGCAGGAAGCGCGTGCGATACACGAAGCTCATCGCGCCCGGAGCGTCGAGGGCCTGCGCGCAAGCCTTGAGGTCGAAAGGCACCGAGAGCGCCGCCGCCGCGCGGACGCCTGCCGCCGTACCCTGCTCGCCCAGCCACTTCACCAGCACGTTTCCGCCCAGCGAGCAGCCTGCGACGAGCACAGGGGCCGACCCCGATCCGGCGCGCGCGCGTCGGATGGCCTCGCCCAGATCGCCGGTCTCGCCGGAGTGATAGGAGCGCAGCAGCCGATTCGGCTCGCCGGAGCAGGAGCGGAAGTTCAGGGCCATTCCGCGCCAACCCCTGATCCGCGCCTGCCCCAGGAGCCCGCGCACGTAGTGCGAGCTGGAGCTCCCCTCGAGCCCGTGCAGGACCAGCAAGAGCGGCGCTTCCGGCGGCGGCCCCTCGAGGTGGTCCACGTCGAGAAAATCGCCGTCGGGAAGCTCCCAGCGCTCCCGGCGGAGCGGCAGGCGCGGCCCGGGGCGCAGCAGGGTGCCGAACACCGTCTGCGCGTGGCGGCCGCGCAGCAAGCGCGCCGGCTCGAACCGCTCCATTCAGGCGAGCTCCGCGAGGAACCGGCGCACCCTGGCGAGCACCAGCGCGCGCTGCTCCATCTGCGGCAGGTGCCCGCACTCGGGAAGGATCTCGACCGTCCCATTGCGCAAGTGCTTCCGGAACCACTCGACGCTGGAGGCGGGAAGGATCCCGTCCGATTCACCCCACAGGATCAGCACCGGCTGCTCGATGCGCGCGAGGTCCTCCGGCAAGAGGGCCTGCTCGCCGGCCTGCGCGAGGAGGCGCTGCACGGGTGCGGCGGCGAAGTGCCGGGCCAGGTCGCGCGCGAACAGGCGCGCCAGCCTGGGCGGCCGGCGGTACAGCCTGCCCGGGATCTCCAGCGCGGCTCGGAGGTCTCCGCGAAAAGCGTCGCGCACCGATTCGCGGTCTGCCTCCAAAAGGGGCGCGCCGGCGGGCGACAGGCCCACCACCGCCCGCACGCGCTCCGGCGCCACCACCGCTGCGTTCAGGCAGAGCGCGCCACCGAGCGAATTGCCGATCAGCACGGCGGGCTCCGCGAGCTCGGCCAGGGCGCTGGCCAGCGCCTGCGCCTGCTCCATCAATCCCGCGGCTTCCTCGCCCCTCCGCAAGCGGTTGCGGCCGTGCCCGGGAAGGTCGAGCACCAGGACGCGCCGGCTGGACGACGCGAGCCGCGCAGCCAGCAAGGCGAAGGAGGCCGCGCTGCCACCCAGCCCGTGCAGCAGCACCAACGGAGGTCCGCTGCCGGGACCGCGCCGGTCGTACACGAGGACGCGCCGCCCGCCCGAGTCGATCTCCCTGAGCGCGAAGCCGCGCGCCCGCAAGAGCGCGTGCCCGGCGGCGAACAGCGCGGACAGCGGGAGGATCATCTCGAACGAATCCCACAATGTCCGTAGTAGGAGAAGCTCAGGGCCGACTACGGCGACCGGGGCTTCACGAACCGGAGGACGAAGCGATCGCTTTGCCCTCGACGCCCCGCCGAGGCCGCGGCGGCCGGCGAGGAGTCCCAGTCCCGCGCGTCCTGCGAGTTGCGCAGGAAGTCGCCCGAGGACTCGAGCTTGAACCCCGCGCGCTCCACCTCCGCGCGAACCGCCTGCTCGTCGATGCGGTGCAGCGTCTTGGAGTCCGCGGTGCCGGTGCCCGGCTTCGCGCTCGAGTCGATCACCGCGTACACGCCGCCCGGCTTGAGCGC
>DATFUN010000136.1:0-3075 GCA_035260805.1 Myxococcales bacterium
GCAAGGTGCTGCAGCTGCAGATCGAGGAGCAGGCGCTGAAGAAGGAGAGCGACCCGGTCAGCAAGGGCCGGCTCGCCGAGCTGCAGAAGGAGATTGCGCAGCTGAGCGAGAAGCTCTCGGCCCTCAGGGCGCACTGGGAGAACGAGAAGCAGGTCATCTCTGCCATCCGCGCCGTGAAGCAGAAGGTCGAGGACGCCAACCAGGCGATGGCCGACGCCGAGCGCAAGGGCGACCTCGGGCGCGCCGCCGAGATCAAGTACGGCGTGCTGCCCGGGCTGCAGAAGGAGCTCGATGCGCAGAACAAGAAGCTCGCCGACCTGCAGCAGCAGAACAAGATGCTGAAGGAGGAGGTCGACGCCGAGGACGTGGCCTACGTCGTCTCCAAGTGGACCGGCATCCCGGTGTCCAAGCTGCTGGAAGCCGAGATGCAGAAGCTGGTGCACATGGAGGAGCGGCTGCAGAAGCGGGTGGTGGGGCAGGAGGAGGCCATCCGTGCGGTCTCCAACGCAGTCCGCCGCGCCCGCAGCGGGCTGCAGGATCCGAACCGCCCCATCGGCAGCTTCCTCTTCGCCGGTCCCACCGGCGTGGGCAAGACCGAGCTGGCGCGCGCGCTCGCCGAGTTCCTCTTCGACGACGAGCAGGCGCTGATCCGGCTCGACATGAGCGAGTACATGGAGAAGCACTCGGTGGCGCGGCTCATCGGCGCTCCTCCCGGGTACGTCGGCTACGACGAGGGCGGGCAGCTCACCGAGGCGGTGCGGCGGCGGCCTTACTCGGTGATCCTCTTCGACGAGATCGAGAAGGCGCACCGCGACGTCTTCAACGTGCTGCTGCAGATCCTCGACGATGGCCGGCTGACGGACGGCCAGGGCCGCACGGTGGACTTCCGCAACAGCGTGGTGATCCTCACCTCGAACCTCGGCTCGCAGCACGTCGCCGGCGGGGACCACGAGGAGGAAAAGCGCCGCGTCAACGAGGCGATCCGCGCCGAGCTACGGCCGGAGCTCTTGAACCGCATCGACGAGGTGGTGGTGTTCCACAGCCTGGGCCGCGAGGAGCTGGCCCGCATCGTGGACATCCAGCTGGCGAGGCTCTCCAGGCTGCTCGCCGACAAGCAGCTGCGGCTCGAGCTGACCGACCGCGCCAAGGAAGCGGTCGGTCGCGCCGGGTACGACCCCGTCTACGGGGCGCGGCCGCTCAAGCGCGCGCTGCAGCGGATGGTGCTGGACCCGCTCGCCATCAAGGTCCTCCAGGGCGACTTCGCTCCGGGAGACACGATCAAGGTGGACGCGGGCCAGTCCGACGACGTGCTGACGTTCAGCAAGGTGCGCTCGTCGCGCTCCGCGGCGCCGGCCAAGGAAGCCACCCTGCACTAAGGGACAGCACGCGCGCCGGGCGCTTAGAGCAGCGAGGGGGTGCCACTCACGGCGCTCGGCGCGCGCTTCGTGCACGATCAGCCGTGATGTTCCCCCTCGTCCTGCCGCTGGATCTCGCGGGCGAGGATGGTCCCGTCGGCCTGCGCCACGCCCTCCACCTCGATCCGGTCGCCCACCTTCAAGTCGGCGAAGGTCATCGGCCGGTCGTGCTCGCCGAACCGGGTCGAGGCATCGACGACTACCGTCTTGCCGGCCACCTCCAACCGATCGGGCGGGGTGATCGAGGTGATCGGTCCCTCCGCCTCGACCTCGGCCGTGGCCGGCGGCGCGACGGGCAGCTTCACCACCAGCCGCGCGAGGACTGATCCTCCGGACTGGAGGGTGCCTTGAACCGCGACGCGATCTCCCGCTTTCAGATCGGCCAGGCCTGATACCCCGACGAACCGGGTGGACCCATCGGTCTTGACGGTGAGGCCTGACACCACGAGCTTGGCCGAGGCGGCGTCCAGGGAATCCACGGTTCCTCGCAGGAGCGCTTCGCTGGAGGCGCCAGCCGCCGCGCGCTCGATCTCGCGCGCCAGGACCTTCCCGCCCGCCTGCAGGGCGCCTTCGACCCGGACCAGGTCGCCGGTCTTGAGATCCGCAAGCGTGAGCGGCGCCTCCCGATCGCCGAAGCGGGTCGTGGCGTCGGTGTCCACCTGGACGCCGGAGACGGTGATGCTCGTTGCGCCGGCGGCGGTGATGGGACCCAAGAGCGCGATCTCGTTCTCGCGCGCGCCGCGCACGACGCAGCCGTTCGCGCCGACGCGCACCGTGATCTGGGTGGTCTGCCCGGCCCGCAGCCCGGCGATGCGCACGGTCACGTCGAAGCCGCGCCCCCGGAACCGCAGCGTGGCGTTCCCCGGTGAGAGATCGTCGAACCCGAACCTGCCCGACGCATCGGTCGCCGCGGCGCGCGCGGTCCCCGTCACCGAGACCTGGATGGGCTGCCCGCGCGCGTCGGAAAGCGATGCGGGATCCAGCATGCCTTCCAGCCGCGCGCCTCCGGACCCGGATCCGCACGCCGCGACGGCGACCGCGATGGCGAACGGAAGGACCTTCCAGGCACGGATCCGCATGCAAGCCTCCCCTATTGCTGGCGAGACGCACACCCGTCCCTGTAAGGCGAGGTCGGGCGCCCGTTCCCTCATCCCCACCTACAACCCTCACTGGCGCCATGCAGTGACGGATGTCACGCTGACGAACCGGCGTCCGACCGACGACCGTCGGCCTGCGACCAAATGGCGCCTGTTCGCAGGTAATTCGGACGCGCCCGGAGCCCGGCCCGGCCGTCTAGAATGGTCGCATGGACCCCGATCTGCTGCGCAAAGTTCGCGAGCAGAGCGGTCTCCGCCTCGACCGCGAAGGGCGGTTCTGGCACCGCGGAGACCTGCTCGAGCACGCCCGGACCATCGCGGCGCTGCACCGCGGGCTGCACCGGGCGGAGGACGGGCGCTGGGCGGTGCGCATCGGTCCGGAATGGGCCTACGTGGAGGTGGAGGACGCGGGCCGGTTCGTGCGCCGGATGGAGCCCCAGGGACGCGGGCTGCGCGCGCAACTGGCGACGGGCGACTGGGTGGAAGTGGATCCCGGAACGCTCGCCTCCGGCGCGGACGATGCCTTGTACGTGCGCACGCCGGACGGCGATCGCGCGCGCCTC
>DATFUN010000137.1:0-9505 GCA_035260805.1 Myxococcales bacterium
TGCGGCGAAGCACAAGGCTGCGGCGAAGAGGCGGGTCATTGCGCGCTGCTCTTGAAGACGTAGGGATAGGTCACCTGCACCGTGCTGCCGCCTTGCGGGGCGGGGAACGCCCAGCGCCGGACGTGGCTCACGATGCAGCTCTCCACCGGCTCGCTTCCCATCGTGCTCTGCTGGACGAGCGCATCGCCGACCCTGCCCGCGCCGTCGATGACGAACATGACCGTGACCTTGCCGTACAGGCCCGGATCCTTGGTCAGCTCCTTCTCGTAGCAGTACTTCACCTCGTTGTAGTGCCGCTGGATGATCCGGTTGATCACGTCGCGCGAAAGGCCGCCGACCACGATGGTGCGGCCGGGCACGAACTGCGTCTCCTCCTTGCCGCGCCCGCCGAGATCGACCTCGCCGTACCCGCCCCGGCCGCCGCCGCTCCCCTTGGTTCCCAGGCCGCCGATGCCGAGAGCAGTCCCGCCGCCCCCCTGGCCCGAGCCGCGCGAGCCCAGGCCGCCGACACCGTAGGCGTCCCCCACGCCGGCCCGGCCCTTCACACCGCCCAGCGCGGTATTGAGGCCGGTGCCCAGCCCCCCGGGGCCCAGCACGTTGGATGCGCCGCCCGCCGTCGCGCCGATCTTCGAGAGGGCGGCGACGAGCCCGACCTTCATCACCTTGCGCCGGTCGGATTCGCGCTTGTCGGCGTCCACCGCCGGCGCTCCCTTGCGCGACGGGGCCGCTTCCCGCTTCTTCGCCTCGCGCTTGCCGAGCTTTCCCTCCTCGTCGCGGGCCTTCGCGCCTTCCGGCACACCGGAGATCTCGCGCGGCTTGGGCGGCTCCTCGGCGGGCTTCTCGCGCGGCTTCACCTGGTACCGCGCGATGCGCTGCTGGTTCCCGGCCAGGTCGTCGGTGACCGTCTCGTCGTGGCGCGGAGCGATGCGGACCATCAGCCAGAACAGCGCCAGGAAGAGGAGCGCCACCGCGACCGTGCTGGCGAAGCCCACGTCCAGGGAACCCAGCAACGACCGCCGCCTCTGCCGCTCCGCTGGGACGTAGCGGGCCACGAGCTGCAGCTGAGGCGCGATGCGGACCACCACCCGATCGTGCGCGCCCACCCGGTGCGCGTGCCCGGCGAACGGGGCCTGCACCGCCCGCGCGCCGGCCTGGTCGAAGCGGCGGACCGCGTTGCCGCGGTGCACCTCGGCCGGCAGCTCGGACGGCACGGTGAATACGTGGCCGTCGCCATCCGGCTGGACGATGCGGAAGTCCGGAGGAAGGCCGGCCGCGGGCAGGTCGAAGAGCTTGCCCGCGCGCAGGGCGCCGCCGCGCGCCACCTGCTCCAGCTCGATGAGGGTCTCCTGCCCCCAGACGAGCCCCACCAGGAGGACCCGATCGCCTCGGTGCATCTCCGCGAGTTCCGGGGCGTCGTCGAACAGCAGCCGCGCCGCGGCGGCGTCGCCAGCCCGCCCCGGAATGGCCTCTTCGCCGACGTCCAGATCGGGGGGATCGGTGACTTTTGCCGCCACGTTCTCGTTCGCCATCTCGCGCTCGCTCAGAGGTTGTCGGCCGACTGCTGCAGCTCGGCGTTGAAGTCGTCCCGCAGGTGGATGAGCGGCTCGAACCGCGTCTTGTTGCGGTGGAGCAGGTAGCTGCCTTCGGGCTTGAGCAGCTCGCCCTCGACGGTCACGTCGTTGAAGTCGACCACGGTCCGTTTGCGGACCACGATCTTGTCGGGCTCCTGCACCACCTTGACGCCCTTGGGCGCATCCGCGGCGCCGGCCGCCGCGGCCGCGAGGAGCGAGAAGACGATCAGGGCGCGCATGCGCGAGAACCTCCGGCCCCAAGATCTGCACTGCCGGCCCGCCGGCCAAGCGCCCCGTCGCCCGGACGGCCGGCGATCTGTCGGAAGCGGACATTCGCCCGTCCTCCTCATCGGGCGCTCCGCGGCTCGGCATGGGCGGGTTCCGCCGGCGCCGCGCGGGCGAGCCGCAGCTCGATGGAAGCGATCTGCGCCCGCGCATCGTTCGCCCGCGATCCGCCCGAGAGCCCCACGAGCTGCTCGAAGGCCGCCTTCGCGGCCGCGAGCTGGTTCGCTGCCTTCAGCGCCAGCGCCCGCCCGAACAGCGCGTCCTCCTGCTGGGGCCGCAGCGCGAGCACCTTCTCGTACTCGGCCAGCGCCTCGGCAGGTTTCTTGGTTCCCTCCAGGGCCCAGGCGCGGCCGAGGTGGGTCTCGTACCGGGAGGGATCCAGCGCCACCGCTTTCGCGTACGCCTCCTCGGCGGCGGGATAGTCCCGGTAGCCGAGGGCGACGGCGCCCAGGTTCGCCCACGCAGGGGCGTACGACGGGTCGAGCTTGACCGCCTCGGTGAACCGCTCCCGGGCCGCGGCCGGATCGCGCTTGCGCATCGCGAGGATGCCGAGGGTGTTGGCGATGCCGGGATCGGCCGGGTCCAGCTTGCGGGCGTTGGCGAGCGCGGTCTCGGCCAGACGCACGCGCCCGCGATCGGCCTCGATCAGCGCCAGCTGCTTGTAGGCCTCCGCGTCGCGCGGATGGCGCTGCAACACGCGGCGAGCCGCCGCTTCGGCCGCGTCCAGCTTGCCTTGCTCGCGCAGCGCGGCGGCGAGCGCGTCGAGCAGCCGCGGCTCGTCGCGCGACGCGCGCAAGGCCGCGTTGCAGACCGCCTCCGCCTCCGCCGGGCGACCCGAGATCCGCAGCAGCCGCGACAGGTTCAGCGCCGCCCCGAGGTGCGCCGGGTCCGCATCCAGCGCCGCGGAATAGAGCTTCCGCGCGCCGTCCGGATCGCCCAGCTGCTCGTCGGCCCAGCCGGCCTCGAACAGCGCTGCTGCGTTGCGCGGCTCGGCCGCTAGCGATCGCTCCAGCGCCGCCTTCGCTCCCGCGAAGTCCCGCGCGGCGAGCAGCGCGCGGGCGCGTGCCTGGAGATCCTGGGGCGACGGTTCCGCCTGGGTTGGCGGGGCGGCCTGCGTCGCCGGGCGAGGCGCCTCGGCGGCGGCGGGCGCGGCTTCGCGCTTCACCACCTGGCGCGCGCAGGCGGACGCGCAGAGCGCGACGGCGATCGCGGTTCGCAGATGCATGCTCACTTCCCCTCCCCCGCACCCGGAGCGGAGATCCCGTCGGGCGCAACCGCTTTGGCCCCGGCGCTGCTCAAGAGCGCCGGCTCGCGGCGATCCACCACCTCGTCCGGCCGGTACTCCCGCAACCGCTCCTGGGCACGAAGCGTCCACTCCGAGTACGCCCCGGTGCGGCCGCTGGTCTCCACCGCCTTGCGGAACGCGTCTACCGCCTTGTCCTCCAGCGGCAACGCCTGGTTCTCGAGCGTGGTGCGGTACAGCTCCCGCTGCTCGGCATCCAATCCGCGGGGCATCGGCGCCTGGAGCAGGCCCTTGTTGAAGTCGCGGTAGGCCTCCCCGAGCCGGGTCAGGGCGGCCTGGCTCCAGGTCGGGCTGCCCGCCTCGATCACCTCCGTGTACGCCGCGAGCAGCTTCGCCATCCGCGCGTTCTTCGCCTTGAGCGCGGCGACCAGCTCCGCCTGGCGCGCAGTAGCGAACCGGACGGCCACGAACTGGTCGTAGGCGGGCTCCACCAAAAGGAACCGCGCATGCGCCGCGGCGTCCACCACCGCCGCGGTCCGTTCGGCCGGCGGGAGATGGGGGAACCGCTGCGCGACGTCGGCGAACGCGGCCGCGGAGCCCGCGTCCTTGCGGTTCACCTCGCGGCGCGCCAGGCCCTCCTTGTACCGCGCCAGCAGGAGCTGCCCCGGCGGAGCGCTCCGCGCGTAGGCGCGCTGGAACTCGCGCCAGTGGTCCGCCGCCCTGCGCCAGTCCTTCTGCCGCTCGAGGACCAGCCCGATGTTGAAGGCGATGCGGGCCGCATCCGGGCGCGCGCGGTACCGCTCGACGTAGCGGCGCCAGTCGGCCAGCGCCCCCGCGTCGTCGCCCAGCCCCTCGCGCCACAGCGCCGCGTTGAAGAGCTGGTCGGGCGCCTTGGCGTCCCCCGGCCAACGCTCGGCGTACCGCTCGTACCAGCGAACCGCCTCTACCAGCCGCGCGGAGCGCTCGTAGGCGCCGGCCAGCGAGAGGGTGGCGGGCTTCTGCAGCGCCTCGGGGGCACCGGGGTACTCGTTGAGGAGCTGCTCGGCGGCAGCGATGACCAGGTCGAGCTGCTCGGCCTTCTCGGCGATCACCACGGAGTCGTTCAGCGCCACCGGCGCGTATTCGCTGCGCGGGTAGCGCGCGACGAAGTCGGTGAACTGCTTTGCCGCGAGCACCGGGTCGTTGCGCTTCTCATGGGTCTCGAGCGCGTGCTTGAAGCGGGCGCCCTCGGCGATCTTCGCGACCCGCCGCTCGAACTCGCTGCCCGGCGGCGACAGGCGCGCGTCGGCGTGGAACTTCTCCGCCATCTCGCCGAGCGGCAGCCACTGCTCGCTCGCGTTGAGCACGTCGAGGGAGAGGTCCGCCGCCTTCTGCGCCAGCGGATCCGCCGGCCAGCGCGCGACGATCTCCGAGAAGCGCTGCCCGGCCTCCCCGTAGTGGCGGTGCTGGTAGAGGACGTACGCGGCCTTGTACCGGATCACGACCTCGTCGCCGGCGTTGGGCGTCAGGTGCAGGTACCGCTCGCAGGCGGCGATCAGCTTCTGCTCCACCTCCGGGATCGGGTCTTCCTGCCCGCCCACGGCCGCGCCGCCCACGCGCTCGGTGGCGATCTGCCCTACCCGCCCCTTCGCCTGGCGCTCGTCGACCCGCGTCCCGTCGTGGAGCTCGCGCTTCTGCAGCTTGCCCTGCGCGACGGCCACCGCCTTCTCCAGCGCGAGGACGGCGTCGTAGGAAGCCTTCGCGGCGTACTCCCCTTTCGGATCGGCATCGGCCACCCGGGCGTATTGATCGCCCGCCGCTTCCCACTCTTCCAGCGCGTAGAGGATCTCGGCGTAGTAGAAGCGAAGCCGGTACGCGCTCTCCCCGTCGGGGAAGGCGTCGAGGTAACGCTTGTAGATGTCGCGCGCCAGCCGGTAGGTGCCGGCGTTCTTCGTCTTGATCGCCTCCTGGTGGTAGTCCTGCACCAGCTCGCGCAGCGCGCTCTCGGTCAGCTCGTGCGCCTCGCTTACCGCGTTCGCCCGCCCGGCGTTCGCCTTGGCCCAAGCGCTGCGGGGCCCGTAGTCGGCGACCAGCCGCTCCATCTCGCGCGCGACCTCGTCGCGCCGGTTCAGCTTGTCGTAGCCGAGCAGGATCTTCTGCTGCCAGGCGGCGGCGCGCGCGTCCGAGGGTGCCCGCTCCGCCAGGAGCCGGTAGACCCGGATCGCCTGGTCGAACTTGCCGCTCTCGAAGTAGGTCCCCGCCAGCCGGTCGATCAACTCCAGGCCGCGCGGACCGCCCTTCCCGGTCAGGTACGCGGCCGCGTCCTCCACCGCGTCGAGCTGCGCGAAGGGCAGCACGACGTCCTTGAGCGCCTCGTTCTTGAGCTGGATGCGATCGCGGTCCTTCCCTTCGGCCTGACGCTCGGAGTAGTCCACCACCTCCTGGAACTTGGCGATCGCGGCGCGGAAGTCGTGCGCGTTGTAGTCGCACCAGGCGAGCTTGTAGAGGGCGAAGCCGTAGATCTTCGGCAGGCGGAACGAGGCCGCCTTCTCGAAAGCCGCCCGCGCGCCTTTCAAGTCGTTGTGCTGGAAGTGGTGCTCGCCCATCTGCACGTACGCGTCGGGCACGAAGCGCGAGCCGGGGTACTGCTCGATCAGCGCCTGGTAGCTGCGCAGCGCTCCGCCCCGGTCGCCGATCTCGTACTGGTTGTACGCGAGGACGAAGAGCAGCTCGTCCCGGCGCGGATATTCGGGGGAATCGCGCAGGATGGCCTGGTAGAGCACCAGGGCCTCCTTGCGATACCCGTCGCTGGCGCCGGTCGCGACCTTCGGCTCGGGACCCGCGGACTTCTCGTCCTTCTCACGCGCCGCGAGCCAGGCCGCGTACCGCTGGTCGTACTCCCGGACCTCGCGCAGGGCGACCGACTTCGCCTTCTCCCACCACAGCTCCGCGAGCTGGAAGGAGAGGTCGGCCTTGCGCGCGCCCTGCTCGACCTTCGGCAACAGGCGCTGGAGCTGCGCGATCATCTCGTCGCGCTTGCGCTCGATCGCCTCGTCGCGGCCCGCCTCGTCCACCGCGGCCTTCGCCGCCACCTTTGGCGCTGCGCGCCCGGCGGTCGGGCAGGCATCCTTGACCGTGTACCGGTAGTAGCCGACCTCGTCGGGCCAGTACTCGCCGTCGAACTGCCAGTACTCGTTCCCTCCGCCCGTCGACGCCGGCCGGTAGAGCTTCTGCGCGGCGATGAGCGCATCCAGATCGATGCGCTCTTCCAGGAATTCCTTCTCGCCCTTGAGGGTCTCGAACCCGACGATCTCGATGTCGCCGTCGAGCGAGTCGGAGAGGTGGGCGAGGGCCGCGAGGCGATCCCGGATCAGCTCGCCCGCCGTGCTCGCCGTGGCAGCTCGCTGCTTGCTCAGCACGTCGAGGAGGTCCGGTCCGAGCGCGCTCCGCATCAGCTCGGGGTCCCCCGCGATCTTCCGGCGCTCCGCGTCGATGCGCCGCAGCCCGGCGAGGGTGGCCTCGACGCGCTCGTTCTTGCGCACCCGGCGACGCACCTGCACGGGCAGCGAGTCTCCGCCTTCCAGCGCTTCGGCCAGCTCGATCGCGTCTGGGTTGCGCGAAAGGAACGACTTCACCCGGTCGCGCATCGGCAAGTAGCGCGCAGCGAACCTCGCGACCGTGTCCCTTACCTGGGGCCACAGGCAGTTTCGCTGGTAGATGATCGCCGCCAGGTTCTCCGCCTCGGGCGCGTACTCGTCCGACAGCTGCGGGGAACGCAGGCTGTGCAGCTTGCCCAGCGCGGCCCCGGGATCGCCGCCGCGGACGTCGGCGTACGCGCCTTCGAACAGCGCCTCGTCCCAGTGGCGCGAGAACCGCGGCACCGAGGCGTACGCGGCGGAGGCTTCCGCGTACCGCCCGAGCGCGAAGAGCGTCCGGCCCGCGGCGAGCCGCGCCAGCTGCTGCACCTCGGCGAGGCCTTGGTATCCGTCGCCCTCGAGCGATGCGATGCCCGCGAAGATGCCCAGGGCATTCCCCGGATCGCTGCGCTGAAGGACGAGGCCCGACAAGTACCGGGTCCGGGGGTACGCCGGGCTGCCGGTCGGCACGCGCTCGGCGAATCGCGCGGCGTCCGCGTAGCGTCCCGCCCGGTAGGCCGAGACCGCAAGCGAAGCATGGGCTCGCGCCGCCAGGTCCGGCGGCAAGCTCGCGATCGCCTCGGGGGACGCCTTCTCCAGCGCAGAAGCCGCGGGGCCGTCGAGCGGCTCCAGCGCCGCCGCGCCCTCCAGCGCCCGCGCATGGAATGGATTTCCCGGACCCCGCTCGAGGACGCGCAGGTAGTAGACGGATGCGGAGACGGGCGCTCCGACCCGCGCCAGCGACTGCGCCAGCAGCAGCTCGGCCTGCGCGCGCTCGAGGCCGTCGGCCCGCTGCAACGCCTGGTGGAACGCGATCGCCGCCCCTCGGGCGTCGCCGTCGATCTCCCGGTCCCGGGCCTTGTGGAGCGCATCTCCGGCGGAGGCGCTCGCGCCCGCGGAGGCCAGGAGGGATGCGAGGAGGACGGGGATCCGCATCGTTGCCTCGGCTAGAAGAGCCAGCTCACGCCTCCCTGGACGGCGAGGTTGTTGATCACGCTCGAGGAAGGCTCGCCGAGCTGGATGGCTGCGCTGCCCGCGCTGCTCTTGATCTCGTCCTCGCTGCCGCCGAAGGAGGACGGGTTGCAGCCAGGGCCGAGCCCGGTGGCCCCCGAGCCGCTGGTGCGGATGGCGCGCGCGTCCTGGACGTTGCAGCCGTTCACCTTGGAGACGTACGCGGAGTAGATCCGGTCGCGCAGCTCGAGGCGGAAGGTGATTCGATCGCCGGCGAAGATGCGGGTGCCCACCCCGAGCCCGGCTTCCGGCCGGAATCCGGTGTCGCCGAACGATCGGCCCCCCACCGCGTCGGAAGGCCGCAGCTGCAGCCGGGTCTTGGCGATGCCCAGCCCCGCGTTCACGTACAGCCCCAGGCGCAGGATGGTCCGGTCGAAGAGGCTGATCTTGCCGTAGATGGGCATCAGCTCGAGCCCGGCCAGCGCGTCGGCCTGCAGGAGCAGCGCGCTCGCCGCCAGCGGCTGCTGATCGACCTTGGCCGCCAGCTCCTCGGTGAGCGCGCTCTGGTGCGCGAGGGCGTTGTAGGAGACGGAGACCAGGGCGGCCAGGTTCTCGCGCAGGTGATACGACAGCTCGACGCCCACGCCGGCGTGCGTGGTGAAGTGCGGGTTCACCTGGCCGAGGCCGAAGAGGGTCAGCTCGGCGCGATTGGCCTCGCTGAAGGGACGCCGCTCGACCACGTGGACGCGCTGGACTTCGCGGTCCTCCTGGGCGAGCGCCGCGGGAGCGAGGAGCAGGATGGCGAGGAGGAGGCGCATGGCGATTGGCCTCGAGGTCAGAAGAGCGCGGACGCGCCCAGGCCCACCGTGGTGATCACGCCCAGGTAGCGCGCGGTCGTTCCGGTTCCCGGTTGCGTGAGATCGGCGCCGCGCAGGACCGTCGCGGGGTAGAGGAACGCGCGCACCTCGCTGCGCAGCGACCAGCGCTGGCCGAGGTAGATGCGCAGGCCCCCGCCCGCCTCGCCGACCGGCTTCAGCGACGTCGTGGTCTGATAGTCGTTGGGCGCGCAGGGCGCATCGCCCGGCGAGGCGCACAGGTTGACGGACTCGTGCTTGAAGGACGCCGCGCCCGCGCCGGCCAGCAGGAAGACCTGGAAGTGCACCGGCAGCTCGGCCGCGAGGTTCAGCTTGCCGTAGATGGGAGCGATGCGGCCCATGGCCAGCGCGCCGCCCTGCATCTGATCGGCGCCCGCGATCTCGTCGCCGGTGTTCGGCCGGCCGGTGCCTGGATTGGTCCGCGAAGGCAGCCTGGCGCGGATCTGGCCGGCCAGGGTCGAGAACGAGTTGCGGTTCGCGAGGACGTCGACGCCCAGGTCCACCCATTCGTTCGGGTGGTAGCTGATGGACAGAAGACCGCCGTATTGATCCACGAACGAGTTGTTCAGCGCGATCCCGAACGTCACGCCGAGCTCCCAGCGTCGCGAGACCTGGTGGAGCTTGCCCTGGACGCCGGGCGGGGCGGCGGGGCCGTATGCGGCCTCCTCCGCGCGAACGGCCACCCCCGCGGCGCACAGGGTGGCAAACAGGAAGGCGATCGGGCTGGTCCGCTTCACGCTCGGCTGCTCCCTCGGAAGGGAAGGACGTTGCCCACCGCCCGCTCGCGGCGCAACAAGCGTGCAATCTCCAACAGCGCCGCACAACCGGGCGGCGCCCTGCTCGTTCCGCGGCCGGTCCGGTCAACCCCAACGGCACGGGCGTATGCTGGCGAACGCGATGGCTTCGGTGCGCCGGCCAGCAGTGGCGGGGACCTTCTACCCGCGCGATCCGGGCGAGCTGTCGGCC
>DATFUN010000138.1:0-9086 GCA_035260805.1 Myxococcales bacterium
GCAACGCTTTCGGCGAGAGCTCGGCGAGGACGAGGCGCTCGTCGAACCCGGGCGCCTCGACCAGGATGTCGCCCGCCGCCGAGACAGCCAGCGAGTGCCCGTCGAACACCAGCGAGTCGTTCCCGCCCACCAGGTTGCACAGCGCGATGGGCATCCGGTGGCGCCGGGCGGCCGCCGCCACCATGTCGCGCCGGACCTGCGTCTTGCCCAACGCGTAAGGTGAGGCGGAGAGATTCACCAGCACCTGCGCGCCCTGGCGCGCCAGCTCCTCCACCGGGTCGCGCAGGTACCGGGGCTCCTGCCAGAAGAGCTTGTCGTTCCAGAGGTCCTCGCAGATCGACAGGCCCACCCGGGTGCCCGCGATCTCGACCACCGTGACCGCCGGAGAGGGATCGAAGTAGCGCGCTTCGTCGAAGACGTCGTAGGTGGGCAGGAGCGACTTCCGAGCGACGGCGGCGATCTTCCCGTCGCGCAGCAGGGCGCAGGCGTTGAACAGCCCGGCGCCTTCGCCCCGGTGCGGCTCGGCGAACCCGACCAGCGCAGGCACACGCGCGAAGACCGGGTCGGCCGCGAGCTTGTCCAGCGCGGCCAGCTGGCGCTGGATGAACTCGCGCAGCCCGAGCAGGTCCTTGGGTGGATAGCCGCACAGGGTCAACTCGGGGAAGAGCACGAGCCGGGCACCGGCGCCGGCCGCCTCGCGCGACTGTCGCACGATGGCGGCGGCGTTCTCGGCGAACGCGCCGACGATGGTGTCGATCTGTGCGAGCGCGATCTTCATCGTCGCCCGGAAGATAACGCATCAGCGGCGCGCGGGCGCGACCTGGGCGCTGCCGGTGCGCGCCAGCTTGCCCCAGCCGACGGCGAACCCGGACAGCGCGTTCCACAGCGAGCGGACCAGCGCCACCCAGAGCAGCTGCCGGTAGAGCACGCGCTGGACGAAGAGGCCGGGCAGCAGGCCCAGGTCCTCCCCTTCCAGCAGCACGGCGGTCGCCGAGAGCAACAGGTCGAGCGCGAAGAACAGGAGGTAGTAGCCCAGCGTGGCGAACGCGTTCCCGCGGAGCAGCGCCGCGACGAAGAGCAGGTCGACGACCGGCGCGACCAGAGGCACCAGGAACTGGTAGATGGCGAACGCGGGCAGGATGAGCCAGCCGAGGACGCCGCCACCGGGGCGGAAGAGGCGCTGCTTGTGCTTCCAGCACGCTTGCAGCACGCCGTACGTCCAGCGGAAGCGCTGCTTGAGCAGCGCCCGCGCCGTCTCGGGCGCCTCGGTGTAGGCGAGGGCGTCCTCCGCGTAGACGACGCGGTACCCGCGCGCGATGAGCCGCAGCGTCAGGTCCGTGTCCTCGGCGAGCGTGTCCTCGTGGAAGCCTCCCTCGGAGAGCACCGCGCTGCGCCGCCAGGCGCCGACCGCGCCGGGCACCACCGGGACCGCGCCGGCCAGGTCCCACGCGCGGCGCTCGAGGTTCTGCGCCGTGACGTACTCGAGGGCCTGCCAGCGGGTGAGGAGGTTCACCCGGTTCCCGACCTTCGCGTTGCCCGCGGTGGCGGCGACCAGCGGATCGGAGAAGGGCGCGGTGAGATGGGCCACCGTGTCGGTTGCGAACAGGGTATCGCTGTCGAGCGCGACCACCACTTCGCCGCGCGCCTCGGCGAAACCCAGGTTGAGCGCGGACGACTTCCCGCCGTTGGCCTTGGCGAGAACCCTTACCCGCCGGTTGCGGAGGAACCGCTCGCGCAGCACGGCGAGCGTGCCGTCCTTCGATCCGTCGTCGACGCAGACCACCTCCAGCACCGGCGGCTCTTGCGCGAGCAGCGTCTCCACCGTTCGCGCGATGACCTGCTCCTCGTTGTATGCGGGCACCACCACCGACACCGTTCCGGCGAACGGCGCCGGCCGCCTGCGCCGCGCGCGCCTCGCTTGCAGGGGAGCGCATACGGCCAGGATCACGGCGCGCAGTCCCAGGAGCGCCAGCGCGAACCCGAACGCCGGCCCGAGCAGGCGGGCGATGCCGCCCAGCACGCCGAACACCAGCGTATCCGCGCCCGAGATGAGCGCGGGGAGCGGGGCGCGCGGCGCCGCCGGGAGGAGCTGGTCCCGGGAGAGTCCCGTCGCTTCCTCGGGCCCCACCACCTGGATGCCTTGCTCCAGAAGGCCGTCGAGGATGAGGGGCAGCGCGTCGAGCGTGGCCTTCCGGTCGCCGCCGCCGTCGTGCAGCAGGATCACGCTGCCATCGCGCGCCTTGGCCAGCACCCTCCGGGCGATCTCCTGCGGATCGTGCAGGGAGAAGTCCTCCGGGTCGATGTCGTGGCCGAGGGTCAGGTAGCCCATCGCCGAGGCGCGCGCGATGACCTGCGCGTTCGGCGCCTCGTCGAGCGTCTGGTCGGAGTGGTAAGGCGGCCGGAACAGGCGCGGGTGGCGGCCCGTGATCCACTCGAGCAGCTTCTCGGTGACGTTCAGCTCCACTTCCATGCGGAGCGGCGACACGCGCGCGAGGTCCGGGTGCGTGAAGGTGTGGTTCCCCACCGTGTGCCCTTCCAGGATCTCGCGGCGCACCAGGTCGGTGTGCGCCTGCGCGTTGCCGCCGATCAGGAAGAACGCCGCATGCACGCCCTGCCGCGCGAGCACGTCGAGGATCCGCGGCGTCCACACCGGGTCGGGGCCGTCGTCGAAGGTGAGCGTCACCCGCCCGCGCGGCTTGCCTCCCTTGCGCTCCAGGATCCATCCGGACGGATACTGCAGGTAGTCGGCGCGCTCGACGCCCGCGCCGGCGTCCCAAGTGAGCTTCCGAAGGCCCGGCTGCGGCGCCGCCTTGAGCGAGAGCAGCTCTCCGCTGCCTTCGGTCTGGACGTCGTCGGGGTCGTTGGCGATGACGCCGTCGAGCGCGTGCCGCGCCGCCTCGGGGTCGAAGGTGCGCGGCGCGGGAGGCCGGGCGAACAGGTCGAACAGCTTGGGGTCCTCCGCCCCGAGCCGCCAGAGCGCCGTCCCGCGCAGGCGCAGCGCAAAAACCCCCTGCAGCTGCGCCGCCTCCGCCGGAGCGTCGAGGAACCGCACGGCGTGCTTCTCGTGCGCCTCCTCGTCGTCGTACTCGAAGAACGGGCCGCGCGCCCGGGCGTCCCACTCGATGGGAACCTCGTTCTCGCGCGCCAGCACCAGGGCCTGCGCGTACGACACTTCCTCCGCGGGCCTGGCGGCGTCGCCGTCGGCGTCGAGCGGCCAGTCGTATCCGTAGGCGCCGATCGCCAGGACGAGCTTGTCCGCCGCGGCTCGGCGCAGATACTCGCCCGCGGTCCGGGCGACGGATTCCGGCGTGGCGATCGGTCCCGGATTGTCGTCGGCCGAGTGCTCGTCGTAGGCCATCAGCACCAGGAAGTCGCTGGAAGCGGCGAGCCGCTCGACGGGTACGTCTTTCGGGTCCGCGGGCAGGTCCACCGTCACCAGGAACCCGCGCGGGTGGAGCTCGCCCCACAGCGCCTCGACGAACAGCCCCAGCTTCTGGAAACCCTGGGTGCCCAGCTCCTCGAAGTCCAGGTTGACGCCGGCGTAACCCCGCTCCTCGCAGATGCGGGCCAACTTGCGCGCCGCGTCCCGGCGCAGCGCGTCCGTGGCCAGCACGGCCTGGGCGAGATCCGCCGAAAACCCGTTGGGCCCGTAGTTGGACACGGTGGGCACCACCTCGAGGCGCTGCGCCGCCTGCAGGACGCGCGCGTCCTCCTCGATGGCGAACTCGCCTCCGGGCTGGAGGCGGATCCACTCCGGCATCACGTGCGTGAGCTGGTCGGCGTGTTGCTGCAAGGAGCGCAGGCTGGCGGGGTCCCAGTTCACCACGAACGCAGCGAGCACCGGCGCCGCGCTGGAGCCGGCGCGGCGCTTGCGCTGCGCCGCCTGCGCCTGCTCCAGGAGCGACCGGAGCCGACCTTCTTCGCGGTGGTAGGCGGCCTCGCGCGCGCGCCCTTCGAGCGGGTGCCCCGGCGGCAACGCGCCGGTTCTCGCCACCGGCGCCGGCTCCGGGAGGACCTCGCCCCGGCGCGTCCACGGAGCCAGGAAGACCGACACGAGGAAGGTCCCGGCGGCCGCGAGCGCAGCCGCTCCCGCCACCACCGAGGCCAGCCGGACCGCCGCGCCTCGCCGTCCTGATTCGTCCCTGAATACGGACATGCGGTTCCAGTTCTAAGAGATCACCGCGAAGCGCGCGAAGATCGCGAAGTTTGCGTCCCGCCCGCGCTGGACGCGGGTGAGCGCCATCGTGCACGGTGCGTGCCACCCCGGGAGACGGCGGTGTGTTAGACCCTCGTGCGTGCACGACGACGTGAGCCGGCGCAAGTCGCAGCACCTCGACCTGGCACTGCGGGAAGAGGTGGAACCCGCTGGGACCGACCCCCTCTTCCGCTGCGTGCGGCTCGTCCATCGCGCGCTCCCCGAGCTGCGCCTTTCCGACGTGGATCTTTCCGCGGACCTTTCCGGCGGACGCCTGCGGGCGCCTCTGATGGTGGTGGGGATGACCGGGGGCACCGACCGCGCCGGCCAGATCAACCGCGACCTGGCGCGCGTGGCCGAAGAGGAGGGCATCGCCTTCGGAGTGGGCTCGATGCGCGTGTTGCTGGACCAGCCCGAGCTCCTGCCGACCTTCGACGTGCGCCCGGCCCGCCCACCGCGGCTCTTCGCCAACCTGGGCGCGCAGCAACTGGTACAGCGCGGGCGCGACGCGGCGCTGCGGCTGATCGAGCTGATCGGCGCGGACGGGATCGCCATCCACTTGAACCCCGCGCAGGAGCTGGTGCAGGACGGCGGAGACCGCGACTTCACGGGCTGCCTCGACGCGATCGCGCGGCTGGCCGAGGAGCTCGGCGAGCGGCTCATCGTCAAGGAGACCGGCTGCGGGATCGGCCCGGACGTAGTCCGCGAGCTGATCGCCCGCAAGGTGCGGGTCATCGACGTGAGCGGGGCCGGCGGCACGAGCTGGACGCGGGTCGAGCAGCTCCGCGCGGAGACGCCCGAGGCGGGCGCGCTGGGCGAGCTGCTCAGCGATTGGGGACTGCCGAGCGCCGCCTGCGTCGGAGCGGCGGTGCGCGTCCTGGCGCCCAAGAAGGGACCGCGGGTCCGGGTGATCGCGTCCGGCGGAGTGCGCAGCGGGCTCGACGTGGCGCGCGCGCTCGCTCTGGGCGCCGACCTCGCCGGTTTCGCCCTGCCCATGGTCCGCGCCCAACAGCGCGGCGGCATCGACGCGGCGCGCGCCGCCCTGCGGGGGGCGATCGCGGCCCTGCGGGCGGCGTGCCTGCTGGTGGGAGCGCGCGACGTACAGGCCCTGCGCGCGTCGCGCCCGGTGCTGCTCGAGCCGCTCCCCTCCTGGATCGCGCAGCTGGAGCCGCCTCCGTGAAGGCGTCCGCGCCGGGCAAGGTCCTGCTCCTCGGGGAGCACGCGGTCGTCTACGGACATCCCGCCCTGGCCGCCGCGCTGCGGAGGCGCGTGTCGGTGGAGGTGGAGGCGGATTCCAGCGGCCCCGCGATCGAGCTGCTTGCCCCGCCCCGAGCCCAAAGCTCGACCGCACCCGAACCCTCGGCCTCCCCCTTGACCCTGACCTCGCCATCGCCCTCATCCTCGAGCTCGGAAACCCCGACCCCCCACCTCTCCCCGATCCCCGCTCCGCCCGAGCTCCTCCACGCCGCCTGCGAGATGGCCGCCTCCATCGGCGCGCCCCCCCGTTTCCTCGCGCGCGTGCGCAGCGAGCTGCCCCTCGGCGGTGGCCTGGGCAGCTCCGCCGCGCTGGGGGTTGCGCTGGCGCGGGGATTTGCCCAGCTCGCCGGCCGGGACTGCCCGCCCGAGCGCGCCGAAGAGCTCGCTCTGCAGCTCGAGCGGGTGTTCCACGGCGCTCCCTCCGGCGTGGACCCCGCCGTCTGCGCGCGGGGCGGCGTGGTCCTCTTCCGCCGCGGCGATCCCTCCCGGGTCGATCGCATCTCGCCGCGGGAGCCGCTCCACCTGGCGGTGGTGCTGACAGGCGTGGTCCGCGGGACGCGATCGACGGTGCTGCCGCTCTCGGCGCGCCGCGCGGAGCGCCCGGACCTGTACGATCCGATGCTTGCCTTCCTGGGTGAGCTGGCGCGCGGCGGCGCCGGGGCGCTCGAGCGCGGCGACCTCCAGGATCTCGGCGTGCGCTTCGATGCGGCGCACGGCGTGCTCGCGGCCCTGGGCGTCTCCTGTCCCGAGCTGGAGCAGGCCGTCGCCGTGCTGCGCCGCGCCGGCGCGCTGGGCGCCAAGCTGACCGGCGCGGGCGGCGGCGGCGCCGCCATCGGTCTGGCCCGCGACGCAGAGCACGCTTCCGCGCTGGTGCGCGCCGCGGAACGGGTAGGGATGCGCGCATTCGCGGAGGAGATCTCCCCGTGAAGGCGACCGCCGTCGCGCACGCGAACATCGCGTTCGTCAAGTACTGGGGAAAGAGCGACGACGCCCTGCTCCTGCCGGAGGCGCCCTCGCTGTCGATCGCGCTGGACAGGCTCCTCACCACCACCACGGTGGAGCTGGGCGCCCCGGAAGACTCGCTGCGCATCGACGGCCAACAGGCCTCGGATGCCGAGCTGCGGCGCGCGCGCGCCGTCCTCGACGCGGCGGGGATTCGCGATCGGGCGCGCATCGATTCGCGCAACGGATTCCCCACCGCCGCCGGGCTCGCGTCCAGCGCCAGCGGGTTCGCTGCGCTGGCGGTGGCCGCCTGTGCCGCGGCGGGCCAGCGGCGGGACGAGCGCGAGCTGTCTGCGCTGGCGCGCCTGGGCAGCGGTTCCGCGGCGCGCAGCGTCCCTGGCGGATGGGCCGTCTGGGAGGACCGCGACGCGTCGCAGGTCGCCACTCCCGACCAGTTGCCCTTGCGCCTGGTCGTCGCCGTCTGCGGGCAAGGGCCGAAGCCGGTCGGGTCGCGAGACGGGATGAAGCGGTCCCGCCAGACCTCGCCGTTCCACGGCGCGTGGATCGAGCAATGCCGCCGCGATCTGCCGGAAGCGCTGCGGCTGCTCCGCGCGGGAGACCTCCCTGGCCTGGGTGCGCTCGCCGAGCGCAATGCGCTGCGGATGCACGCGGACGCGCTCGGCTCGGATCCGCCGCTCCTCTACTGGGAGCCTGCCACCGTCGGTTGCCTGCACGCGGTTCGCCGGCTCCGCGAGCAGGGAACGGGCGCCTGGGCGACCATCGATGCCGGGCCGCACCTCGCCGCGATCTGCGCCCCTTCCGACGCGGCCCGGGTCGAAGCGGCGTTGCGCGCGGTCCCCGGCGTCCGCGAGGTGCTGGTCTGCGCGCCCGCGGGAGGAGCGCGCGTCGTCGAGCGATCGTCCGATGCCCGCGACCGCTGAGCTGTCGGTTCCCGCGAAGGCGTTCGTGGCCGGGGAGTACTCCGTCCTGGAGCGCGGCCAGCCGGCGCTGGTGCTCGGCGTCGACCTGCGCCTGCGCGCTTCGCTCCGGGAGCTGCCCGGCCGGGCGGTCGAGCTGATCCGGCGGCCTGGCGGCGAGGCTGCGCGGGGCGAGCTGACCTTTGGCGGCGTGCGGTGGCAGTCGGCGATCCCCGGCGAGCTGCGCTTTGCCGCGCGTTCCGTGGAGGTCGCGGCGAAGCTGTGCGCCGAGGAGGGGCGCGAGCAGCGCGGTTTCGAGGCGGCGTTCCAGGACGATCTCTCCCGGGAAGGGCGCAAGCTGGGCCTGGGCGGCAGCGCCGCCGCCTCGGTGCTCGCGGTGCGCGCCGTGTGCGCGGCGCAGCGGCGCGACCTTTTGCCGCGCGAGGCGATGTGCCTGGCGGCCGCGGCGCATTTCATCGAGCAGGGCGGGCGGGGCAGCGGGGCGGACGTGGCCGCTTGCGCGCTGGGCGGCCTCGTCGAGGTGCGCCGGACGCATGGCTGGACCGATCCCGCCGACCCGCTGCGGAGCGGCGCCCGGGACCTGCTCGCCCACGCGCCACTCGAGGCGCGCGCGGTCGCGGTCCCTTCCGGCCTGCGGTTCCTGCTCGCCTGGACGGGCGCACCGGCGGACACGCGCCGCCTGGTGGACGAGGTGCTCGCGTTCGCCCGCGCGCGCCCGGGAAGGTGGCGCCATCACGTCCAGGCGCTCTCCGCGCAGGAGGGGGCGCTGCGCGAATCCTTGGAGCGCGGCGATCGGTCCGCCACGCTGGAGGCGGTGCGACGCGCCGCCGCAACCATGGGCGCGCTCGGCGACGACGCGCAGGTGACGGTCGTCACGCAAGATCTGGCGCGCGCTTGCGGCATCGCCTCGGCCGCGGGCGCCGCGGGCAAGCCGAGCGGCGCCGGAGGCGGCGACTGCGCAGTCGTGCTGGCCTGGGACGGCGCGGCCGATCGCGCCCGCGATGCGCTCGCCGTGGCCGGCTACCTGACCCTGGAAGTCACTCCCGCGCTTCCTTGACCCGACCCGCCGACGCGACGGAGATTTCCGCGCCCTGTGCACGGCCTCGCAGCTACATTGCTCCTCGCCCTCGCGCAGTCGGGCGAGAACGTGCGAGAGGCCCCGCCGCCTGCGCCGGTCCGCCCGCCCGAGCTGACCCGAGCCCCGACGCTGATCGACTTCCATCCGGCGGACTACCCGCCCGATCGCCTCGCGCGCGGAGAGGAGGCGGACGTCGGCTGCCTGGTGGACATCGACGCCGATGGCCGGGTCACCGGCGTCCTGGTGGATAGGCCTGCCGCGCCCGACTTCGACGAGGCGGCGGTCGCGGCGATCCGCGCCTTCCGTTTCTCTCCGGCGGAGATCGACGGCAAGCCGTCGGCGGTGCGGGTCCACTACGTCTATCACTTCGTGGTGCGCAAGGAGGCGGCGCCGGCGCCTGACGACGCCGCGGATCTGGCGACGCTGCGCGGGACGGTGGTGGAAGCGGGGACGCGCCGGCCGATCGCCGGCGCGGACGTGTTCGCGGGCGGCGCCCAGGCTGCGGCGGATGCGCAGGGCCGCTTCGAGCTGCGCCTGCCGGCCGGCGACGTCGAGGTGCGTGCGGGCGCACCGGGGTTCGCCGAATCGCGCCGGCGCGTGCAGCTCGAGGCTCGCGGCTCCGCCGAGGTGACCGTCTACCTGCGGCGGACCGAGGGGGGGGATTACTCGGCGGTGG
>DATFUN010000139.1:0-13356 GCA_035260805.1 Myxococcales bacterium
CTCCATCCTCCTGCGGCTCCCGCGCGACCAGTTCCAGGAGCTGGTCGTCACCCATCCCCAGATCCTGGCCCTGGTGAGCGAGCTGACCGAGCAACGCGCTGCCGCCACGCGCGCCGCGTTGGCGCAGCACGGGATCTCCAGCTTCGTCTAGAGCGCATTCCGGGATGTCCGCGGCATGAAAGAGCGCAGCGCCGCCGAATGCGGCGGCGACTGGAACGCTCAGCCTTTCTTGGTGGCCTGCGTGCCCAGCTCGCCGCGCCGGACGATCCCCTTGTCCTGGAGGATCTCCACCAACGCGCGGAAGGCGCGCCCCTGTGCGTTGAGCTGCTTCTCCAGGCGGAGGAGGAGCATTCGCAGCTCGGCGATCGCGTCGCCGTGCGCGGCGGAAGGCGCGACCGCGCCGGCCGCCAGCTCTCCGTCGCCGTTGCCCTGCGAAAGTCCGGGGATCGACCGCAGGGGCTCGCCCAGCCTGCCGGGCTTCAGGGCCTGGTCGCCGAAGTAGTACTGCCTCACCGCGCGATCGATGCTGCTCATCGTGCACAGGATCGGCTCGAGGGTGTGCTGCGCGATCCGCGCGACCTCCTGCAAGGTGCCCTGGTCCGGCTCGGCGGTCGCGAGCCAGAGGACGCGCCGCTCCGGATCGACGCGCACCGGGAACACGCCGTATCGCTCGCAGGCGTCCACCGGAAGGGTGGATAGCGCCTCGGGCGCGATCTCCGCCTGCGCGAGGTCGACGGTATCGAGCCCGAGCTGCGCGGCCAGCGCGTGCACCAGTTGCTCCTCGCTCACATAGCCCAGGTCCACCAGCGTGCGCCCCAGCTTCCCTCCGAAGGCGCGCTGGTCGGAGAGCGCGGCGATGAGCTTCTCCTCGTCGATCACGCCCTGCTGGATGAGGATGTCGCCCAGCTTGGCGCTCATCTACGTCTTCTCCGCGCCGGGCAGCCGGACGAACTCGACCGAGGCGCGGCGGCCTTGCACGGTGAGCAGGGCGGCCTGGCCGCCGACTCGCGTGCCGTCGGACATCGGCCAGACCGTCCGGTCGGCGGCGCCGGGGTTCAGGTACAGCTGGTCGGACAGCGCCCCGGGCGTCACCGGCGTTCCGCTTCCGCCGATCGCGCGCCCGCCCGATTCCCAGACCTGCCCGAAGATCCCGAAGGGCGCCCGCCGCGGGGCGAGCAGCGGGAGGATGCGCGCATCGCCCACGTTCTGCCCTTCGCTCACGTCCAGCGCCGATCGATCGCGCCCGCGGGGGGGCACTGCCATCACCAGGACCACCGGCGTTTCCTTCGCGCCGAGCCGGTCGAGGAACGGCGCCAGCGCATCGAGGTCGCGCTGCACGTACACGCACGCTCCGTCCGCGTGCAGCAGTCGGCGGTCCATCGTCCCGGGCAAGCCGACGATCAGCGCATCGCCCGCATCGACCAGGCGCGCATGCGAGAGATCCCACACCTTGGCGCCCTTCTTGCGCAGCTCGCCTTCAGCGGCGTCCAGCTCGCTGCGCACCTCGCGGTTCCCCGGCGCCACCAGGAGCGGCAGGCCCGTGTCGGTGAGCACGCCGAGGAGGGTCTCCTGCTCGTCCGGGTTGTCGCCCACGTCGCCGTCCGCGAGCATCACTTCGGCTCCCCGTTTCACCACCTCGGCCGCGAGCCTGCGCAGGTGCGCCACGTTCTCGTCGTCCGCGTCCTTGAGACCGGCGAACACGCCGATGCGCAAGGTGCCGGCCGCCGGCCGGATCTGGACGCGGCTGCCCGGCAGCTCGAGCGGCGCCGCGCAGCTCGCGTCGCTGCGCTGTTGCGCGGCCGCCGGCGCGGCGGGCTGCGCGGGAGGAGCCGGCGCCGCCGCGCCCTCCGGGAGGGATTTCTGGGTGCAAGCCGCGAGCAGGGCTGCGCTGAACCAGGCGCCGGGCTTCCAAGCGTTCATTCCGGCAGTGTACGCGAATGCGGGCCGCCGCCTATCCTTCCAAGGCTTGGAGGATCTGCTCGGAGGTGGCGGGCTTCTTGACGAACCGGTCGACGACGCCCGCGGAGTTGAGCGCCTCGACGCCGGGTATGTCCCGGCCGGAGATGAGGACCTTGCGCAGACCAGGCTTGGTGGCGAGTTGCGCCAGGAGCCATGTGCCGTTCCGACCCGGAAGGTCGTAGTCCGTCAGGACCGCGGCGAACTCGCAGACAGCAGCCAGCCGCGCGCCCTCCTCCGCGGACGTGGCGAGGGCGATGGTGTAATGGCTCCGCAGCAGCCGCTGGAGGGCATGCAGAACAGCAGGCTCGTCGTCGACGAGGAGCAACCAACGGGGCTGGGTGGCCATCTTGCCGGGAATTGTAATTCACAACTCATGAGTGGTACAACTCAAGAGCTCTACGGGATAGCCGAGGGCGGGTGCCCCGACCCCCCGGCTCCTCCCCGCACGCGCACGGAAGGTCCGAGCTGAAGGAGCGGCCGGCGGTCATGCGGGCGCTTCGCGAGGAGCAGCGGCGCCTGGGCGCGCGCCTCCGGGCACTGCGCGAAGAGAGAGCGCTGACCCAGGAGCAGGCCGCCGAGCAGATCGGGCTGCATCCCAACCACATCCAGCGCCTCGAGCGTGGAGCGGCCAACGTGACGCTCGTGACGCTGGTCGCCGTATCCCAGGCGTACCGGGTGTCCGTCCGTTCGCTGTTCGAGGAGACGCCTTCGAAGGGGTCTGAACCGTTCCGCCGGGTGGCCTCCGAGCAGCTGCGCCCCTTCCGCAATGCGGTTCCCTTGTACTCCCTGAAAGCCGCCGCCGGCCGGTTCGGGGCGCAGCAGCAGGTCGAGCCGGAAGGCTGGGTCCGTCCCCTGGGACGGACGCGCCCCGGCAAGGACCTGTTCGTCGCCCAGGTCGTCGGCGAGTCGATGCGCCGCCGCATTCCCAATGGAGCGTACTGCCTGTTCCGACATCCTGTGGCAGGCAGCCGCAACGGCCGGGTGGTCCTGGCGCAGCACAGACAGATCCACGACCCGGATCACGGGGGCCGGTACACGGTGAAGGTCTATCGAGCCCGGAAGGAGCGCGCCAAGGAGGGCGGACGAACCGTCGAGGTCCGACTGGAGCCCGACACGGACGCTCCAGGCTATCGGCCCATCGTGTTCCGGGGGCTGGAAGAGGATGAGCTGACGATCGTGGCCGAGTTGGTCGAGGTCCTTCCGGGCTGATTCCGGCCGATCTAGGAGACGTGGGGTGGGAGCGTGCGGCCCAGCCGCGAGTTGACCGCGGCGCCCAGCGCGAAGAATTGCAGCAGCGCGAGCAGCGGCACTCCCAGCCAGGGCACGAAGGCGAGCAGCAGCAGGGCCACGATGCCCATCCCCAGCGCTGCGGGAGGCACGAAGCGCTGCCCGGGCCCGGCCGGAAGCGCCTCGCCCAACCGCAGGGCCAGCGAGCTGACGCCGAGGGTGATGGCGAGGAAGATCATCACCGGGAGGAGCGGCACCAGCGGGATCCCCACCACCGAGATGAGCAGCAGGATGGCGAGGGGAAGCAAGAGCAGCCAGCAGAGGAAGCCCACCAGGAAGCTCTTCAGCGGCTGCTCGAACATCGCGTGCCCCACCTGGCGCACGCGCTCGGGCCACAGCCGCAGGGTCAACAACCCGATCAGGTAGACCACCGCGAAGAGCGCCAGGGTGGGGAAGAAACCGAACGGGCCCAGCGAGGAGAGGATCGAGTGCCGGCGCGAGGAGCGGAAGAGCTTGCCGAGCCCGATCTGCACGTGCTCACCCATCACCTGGCCGCCGCGCTGCACCTCCACCTCGCCCAGGATGGCCGCCGTGTCGCCGAGCACCACCGCGCCCTGATCGATCACCGTGCTGCCCAGGATGCTGACCGCGTCGCCCTGGACCACGCTGTTGGGCTCCAGCTCGATCGAGCCGCCCACGTTGACCACGTCCCCCTGGACCACCGTTCCCGCGGGAACCACCAGGTCGCCCTGGAATACCCGGACCATGTCGTGCCCGCGGGCGGCGCGCGTGCCCTGCTTGCGGCGTTCGCGCCGGCGGGTGTGCTCGACCAGGATCCCGGCGCTGCTCGCCTCCGGAGAGCGCACCACCACCAGCTTGCCGCGGTGCAGGACGCCCATCGAGCCGCTCGCCTTGAGCACCTGCCGCACCGCCTCGCGCGGATCGACGTCCTTCAGGTCGATGTCGATGCGCTCCTTGTCCACCCCGACCAGGGTCAGCGACCAGCCGGCGGAGCGGGCGATGCGATGCAGGACCCCGACGGCGGGGACGTTTCGCGCCGTCTCCGAGTAAGGCGGAAGGTCGTGCTCGGGCGGGTGAAGCATGGCGTCCGCCGCTTCTCCGAAGTGCAACCGCACGCGCGGTCCCTGCGAGCTCGACGGCGGCGGCACCGCCTCGAGGTCGGAGTCCGGATCCGCGTCGGGATCTGGCTCGGCGTCGGCCGCGTCGTCCGGCTGGTCCGACCGCTGCTCGATCGCGCGCACCTTGTCGGAGACGCGGGAGTTTCCGCCGCCCTCGGCGAAGTGGTCGACGATCGCGTGGGCGCCCGATCGCACCGTGCCGGAGACACTGAAGGCCAGAAGGAGCGCGAGCGAGGCGGCCATCGTCAAGGGCTCGCGCGAGCGGGCGCGGAGCCGAGGCGAAGCGCGCGAGCGAGGATGCCGAGGATGGCCGCGGAGAACACGAACGCGCCAACCCCCAGCGGCAGCCGCGCCGCCTCCAGCACCGGGGCGGCCGCCGAGACGACGTGTCGGCCCACCGTCCAGATCTCCAGGAAGCCGTTGACGTGCGCGGTGGGGGCCGAGGACAGCGCCCAGCCGAGGATCGCGAACATGCCGACCAGACCGGCGGGGATGGCGGCGAGCCAGGTGTGCCGGCGCTGGGTGAGCGCGCGCTCGCGGTGCTCGACGGCCTCCAGCACGCCCGCGGTGAAGTCGGCCGGCAGCCCGGGGTCCTGCAGCGTGGTCAGGCGCTGCACCAGCGCGCCGTACATCGACAGCTCGGCGTCGCATTCCTCGCAGGCGTCGACGTGCTCCCGCGCGGCCATCCCCTCGGGACCGCGCAGCGTCCCGTCCGCCAGGCCCTGGATCTGCTCCTCGGTGAGGTGGAGGTGCGCGCTCATGGCAGGTGCTCCGCGAGCTTTACCTTGAGCTCCTTGCGAGCCCGGTGGAGCCAGGTCATCACGGTACCCATGGGGACGTCCAGCGCGTCGGCGATCTCAGCATAGCTCTTGTGCTGCACGTGGAAGAGGGCGATCACTTCGCGATAGCGCGGCGGCAGCGAAGCCACGGCGGCGTCGAGGTCGCGCTGCGCCTCGCTCTCCTGGACCGCTTGCTCCCCTCCGACGGCGAACTGGTCGGCCGGCTCGGGAGCGACGCCGGGCTCCGGATCCTCGCCGCGTCCCTCGGACACCAGCGTGAGCGTGGGGCGGCGGCGGCGCAGCAGGTCGATGCAGTGGTTGCGGGCGATGCGCAGGACCCAGGCCCCGAAGGGCTGGCGCGCGTCGAAGGCGGCGATGCTGGTGTAGGCGCGGACGAACGCTTCCTGGGCGGCGTCGCGCGCCTCGTCGGTCGATCCGACCAGGCGGTAGCAGAGGCCGAACACCGAGGACTTGTGCTTCTCCACCAAGCGGGCGAAGCACGCCTTGTCGCCGGCGGCCGCTGCGCGCGCCCATTCCACCTCTTCGGCGGGGAAACCTGGACGCGCCGTCTCGTGCGGTCGGGTCAAGGGGAAGGGGAGCGCGAGGACGGTGTCCACGTCTGCGACCAACGCTGAAAGAGCGCCACTATTTCACGTCAGGGGGAAAGAAACCCCAGGCGCCGCTCGGCCAGCAGGGTAGCGAGCCCCACCGCGAGGGGGAGGAAGGTCGCACCCGCTCCCACCAGGAGGAAGCGCAGGAAGGGGATCCTACCTCTGGCTCCGGCGAGCTCGAGCACGATCAGGTTCGCCACGGAGGCGACCGGCGTGAGGTTTCCGGCCAGCGTGCTGACCAGGGCCAAGGAAAGCCAGGAAAGGTGCGGGTCGGCCATCTTCGGGATCCAGTGGCTTGCCAGGAGGACGAAGGGAACGTTGCTGACGAGCTGGCAGGCGATGACCGTGAACGCGCCGAAGCGGAATGTCTGGTGCAACGCGTCAGACCCGAACGCGGGTTGCAGCCAACCGTACAGCCGTTCAGCGATGCCGGCCTGCGCGACTCCGTGGATGACGACGAAGAGCGCCGCGAAGAAAAGCAGCAGGGTACCGTCTACCTGGGCGAAGATCTCGCGCGGATCGCCTCGGGTCGCGATGAGCAGCAGCGCCGCGCCGACCATCGCGGTCCATGCCAGGTTGTAGCCGGCGAGGAATCCGGTCACGACGAAGACCAGCGCGCCGGCGCAGAGCAGGGCGTCCCCGCGGCGGAGCGGCGGCTCGGGGATCCGTGCATCGACCCACGGGGCAGCGGCGAGCTCGCGGCGGAAGGCGAGGCGCAGCACCAGGTAGACGCAGCCCAGCGAGAGGACGGCCGGGAGGACGAGCGCCTCGGCGAACCGGCCGTAGCCGATCCCGCTGAGCGTCCCGATCAGCATGTTCTGCGGATTCCCGGTGAGGGTGGCGACGCTGCCCGCGTTGGAGGCGAAGGCGAGCGCGAGCAGATACGGCGGCGGGGGCAGCCGTGCCTCGTCGACCAGCGCGAGCACGATGGGCGTGCACATCACGCAGACGGTGTCGTTCACCAGGAGGGCGGAGAGACCGCCGGCGACGGCGACGATGGCGAGGAGCAGCGTGCGCGGACCGCGTGCGCGCGCGAGCCCGGCCCAGCTCACCCAGCGGAAGATGCCTGCCCGCGCCATGAGCGAGCTGAGGATCATCATCCCCAGGAGGAGAACGATGGTGTCCCAGTTCACGGCGTCGCGATAGACCTGCTCGGGGGTCAGGACGCCGAAGGCGACCATCGCCACCGCGCCTGCCAAAGCGCCGCCGGCCCGGTCCAGCTTGAGGAAGGGAAGCTCGGCCCCCGCGAGGAACAGGTACGTCGCGAGGAAGATGATCAGCGCGGTGATCAAGCCGGCAGGCCTGCTAAGCTCGTTCCCATGCAACCTGTCTATCCTGACCTGAAGGGCCGTGCCGCGATCGTGACCGGCGCTTCCAGCGGCATCGGGCTCGGCATCGCGCGGGCGCTGCTCGCGCAGGGAATGCGCGTCGCGGTGCATTACCGATCAGGGCGCGAGCCGGCGGAGGCGCTGGGCGCCGAGCATCCGGGGCGGGCGTTCGCGGTGGGGGCCGATCTGGGGACCGAGCGCGGCTGCGGGAACCTGGCCCGAGAGGCGGTGGAGAGGCTCGGCGGCGTCGACGTGCTCGTCCACTCGGCCGGCATCTGGAATCCCGGTCCCATCGAACAGATGGAAGCGGAGCGGCTGGAGGAGATGTTCCGCGTGAACGTCTTCAGCGCGTTCTACCTGGTGCGCGAGCTGGCCGCGCCGCTCCGCGCGTCCGGCCACGGCAGCATCGTGCTGGTCGGCAGCACGGCAGGGCAGCGGGGCGAGCAGGGCCACTCGCACTACGCGGCATCCAAAGGCGCGCTGCAGTCGCTGGCGATGTCCCTGGCGGTGGAGCTTGCGCCGCGCATCCGCACCAACGTGGTTTCTCCTGGATGGATCCGGACGCCCATGGCGGAGGTGGCGTTGCGCACCATCGGTCCGCTGGTCGCCTCGACGATGCCGAATCGGCGGCTGGGGGAGATCGAGGACGTGGTGAACGCGGTCCTCTACCTGTCCTCCGATGCCTCGTCCCACCTGCTGGGCGAGAACATCAGCGTCTCCGGCGGTGCCCTGCTGGTCGTCCCGCGCGGGCAGATCCAGCCCCGATGAGGCTCTCCGCCGGCGAGCTGCGCAACCGCGCGCGCGAGGCGGCCGGGCTGTATCGCCATTGCCTGCTCTGCGCGCACCGCTGCGGCGTCGATCGGAGGCGCGGGCCGGCCGGGCGCTGCCACGAGGGTAGCTCGGTGTCCCTGGCCGGCGCCGGCCTCCACTTCGGCGAGGAGCCCCCGCTGGTCGGAAGGCGCGGATCGGGCCTGGTTCTCATCGCCGGGTGCAACCTGGCCTGCGCGGGCTGCGAGACCGCGGAGTTCAGCCTGCTCCGGCGGCGTGTCACTGAATTTGGCGAGGATCAGCTCGCCGCGCTCTTCCTCGACCTCGAGCGGCGCGGCGCGGCCAACCTGAACCTGGTCACGCCGACGCACGTCTTGCCCGCGTTGCTCGCCGGGTTGGCGCGGGCGGCGGAGCGCGGGTTCGGCTTGCCCGTGGTCTGGAACTGCGGGGGCTACGAGAGCCTGGAGGGCTTGCGCCTGCTGGACGGCGTGGTGGACGTCTACCTTCCGGACGCGAAGTACGGCGACGATGCCGCAGCGCTCCAGCTCTCGGGCTGCGCCGGCTACACGGCGGCCTTGGCGGAGTCGCTCCGCGAAATGCACCGCCAGGTGGGTACGCTCCGGATCGGATCGGACGGCCTCGCCATCAGCGGCGTGCTCGTTCGTCACCTGGTCCTTCCCGGCGGCGTCGCGGCACCGCAGCGCGTGATGCGCCTGGTCGCGGCGGTCTCGCCCGATCTCTGGATGAACGTTCTGTCGCAGTATCGGCCCGTGCACGAAGCCCAACGATTCCCGATTGTTGCACGCACCGTCCGACCCGAGGAGGTCCGCGAGGCGATCGATGCTGCGACCGCCGCCGGCCTCCGGACCGTGCTTGTCGACGGTCAGCCGACGTCTCGACAACCGCATGCCCCGAGCCGCAAGCCGCAACGCGAAGTTTGCTAGAGTGCCGCGCCATGCGGCCGCCCGTGGAGCTCGGTGAGGCCACCGCGCCCTCCCTGCTGGATGGCGCCCTCGCGCTCGCCCTCGCCACCGGTGCGCCCCTTCGGCTGGTCGGCCCGCTCAACGGAGCGGACGCGGCGTTGGTGATGGCCGCGGCCCGCATCGGCGACGGCGCCACGGCCGAGGCCACGCGCGCCGCGCTCGGCCGCAGCGGACCGGTCGAGCTGACGCTGGGCCACGCGCGCGCCGGCGTGCACGTGCTCGACCTGCGCGAGGACGGTGCCGTTCCGCGCGCGATCTGGGCGCTCGCCTGGCCGCTGGCGCTTCTCGGCAGGCCCAGCGAGCTGCGGCTCGCAGGTCCCAACCACTGCGAGGGGCAGGCTACCTTCCACGATCTGCGGCTGGGCTGGGTGCCGCTCGCGGCGCGCTTCGGACTCAAGGTGGCGCTGGAGCTGCCGCTGGCGGGGTTCGACGGAGAGAACGGCGAGGTGATCGCCTCGCTCGATCCCGCGCCGGCGCTGACTCCGCTGCAGCTCGTCCACCGCGGCATCCTGCGCCAGGTGAGCTTGGTGGCGGCAACGGCGCAGGGCCGGGACGACGAGCCGCTGCGCGCTGCGCAGGCCGCCGCCCGCAAGCTGCGCGCGCACGGCGTGATCGCCGAACCCGAGCGCGTGCCGCTCCCGCATCCGCAGGGGTCGCGCGGGGGGCGCTGGGCGCTGACCGCGGTGGCCGAGTTCGAGGACTCGATCTTCACCGCCTCCGCCCTGGGGGCCCGCCGTGAGCGGCCGGCGCTTCTCGGTCCGCAGCCCGACGCGCCTCCCGAAGAGGCTGGCGAGCGGGTCGCGGAGCGGCTCGGGCGCTTCCTCGCCGCCGGTGGAGCGCTCGACGGCCGCATGGCGGAGCGCCTGCTGGTCCCGGCCATCCTCTGCGCCGCGGGCCTCGGGGCGCGCGCCGGCACGGCGCCCACCTGCCATTTCACCACCAGCAACGTCACCGAGGGGCTCGTCTCGCTCGCCACGCTGGCGAGGCGCATGCTGCCCGTGAAGGCGGTGGTGGACGGCGCGGTGGGGGAGGAGGGCGTGGTGGTGGTGGCCCCGGCCGCATGATCGCGCTCTTCCTCGCTCTGTTCGCAGCCGGCCCGAGCTACGACCTTGTGCTCTCCGGCGGCCGGGTCATCGACGGCACCGGCGCGCCCTGGGTGCGCGCCGACGTCGGCGTGCGCAAGGACCGCATCGCCGCCATCGGCGATCTGTCGGGCGCACAGGCGAAGCTGCGCGTCGACGCGCAGGGACTCGCGGTCGCGCCCGGCTTCATCGATCTGCTCGGCCAGAGCGAGCTGAGCATCCTGATCGATCCGCGAGCGGAGTCGAAGATCCGGCAAGGCATCACCACCGAGCTGACCGGGGAGGGGATCTCGCCGGCGCCGATGAACGATGCCTGGGTGCACGAGAAGGAAGACTGGCTGCGCAAATACCGGCTGAAGATCGACTGGACCGACCTGCGCGGCTACTTCAAGCGGCTGCGCCGCGCCCGGCCGGCGATCAACGTGGGCGTCATGGTGGGGGCCGCGCAAGTGCGGGGCGTCGTCCTCGGATTCGGCGACGTGCAACCCGACGCCGAGCAGCTCGCCCGGATGCAGCAGCTGGTGGAAGAGGCGATGGAGCAGGGCGCGCTGGGCCTTTCGAGCGGGCTCATCTACCAGCCCGGCTCGTTCGCGAAAACGCCGGAGCTGATCGCGCTCGCGCAGGCGGCCGCCAAGCACGGCGGCTTCTACGCGACGCACCTGCGCAGCGAGGGCTCGAGGATCTTCGACGCTCTCGACGAAGCGTTCTCGATCGGTCGCGCGGCCGCCATCCCCGTGGAGATCTGGCACCTCAAGGTCGGGCGCTCGCATTGGGGACACATGGCGGAGGTGGCCGCGCGGATCGAACGGGCGCGCAAAGGCGGCATCGACGTCACCGCCGACGCGTATCCGTACGTCGCCTCGGCGAACGGGCTGCACGCCTCGTTGCCCGACTGGGTCAACGCGGGCGGCGTGGACGACATGGTCGCACGGCTGCGCGACCCGGCGCTCCGCGACCGCATCGCCAAGGAGACGGCGCGGGACCTGGACGCGGACGCGATCCTGCTCGTCTCTTCCGTCGATCCGGGGCTGAAGAAGTACATGGGAAGGCGCCTCGCCGAGGTGGCGCGCGAGATGGACCTCTCGCCGGAGCTGGCGCTGATGCAGCTCGTCGCGCAGGACCGCGGGAAGGTCGGCGTCGCGCGGTTCACCATGAAGGAGGAGGACGTCCAGACCGCGTTGCAGCGGCCGTGGGTCGCGGTGGACACGGACTACGGGGCGCGGGCGGTGGACGGTCCGTTCGGCGGCGAGGGGGCGCATCCCCGCGCCTTCGGGACCATGGCGCGGATCCTCGGCCACTACGTACGCGACGTGAAGCTGTTCACCCTCGAGGAGGCGGTCCGCAAGATCACCTCGCTCCCCGCCCGCCGGATGGGCGTGTGGGACCGCGGCGTGCTGCGTCCCGGCGCGTACGCCGACGTGGTGGTGTTCGACCCGGACCACGTCGAGGATACGGCCACCTTCGAACAGCCCCAGCAATACCCGCGCGGGATCGATACGGTGGTGGTCAACGGCCGGGTCGTGCTCTCCCGGGGAAAGCGCACCGCGGAACGGCCCGGTAGGCCGCTGCTCCGCTCGCCTTGACACTGCCTGGCGGGGCAAGCATCTACTCCGACCCTTCCTTTCGGAGGATACCTTGGCCAGTTCCGACGCCATCCTCGCCGCCCTCCAGGGGGTGAAGGACCCCTCGACCGGCCGCACGTTGGGCGAGTTGGGGATGGTGAAGAACGTCGACATGCTGGAGGGCAACGCCGTGCGCGTGCGCCTCGAGCTCCCCACGCCCGCCTCGCCCCACAAGCCGCGCCTGGAGGAGGCGGTCCGCGCGGTGCTCTCGCCCCAGCAGCTCTCCCGGGTGGAAGTGGCGTTCACGGCCGACGTGCGGCGGGCGCCCGGGCGGGGTGGCACCGACCTGGTGCCCGGCGTGCGCAACGTGATCCTGGTGGGCAGCGGCAAGGGTGGCGTGGGAAAGAGCACGGTCTCGGTGAACCTGGCCGTCGCCCTGGCGCAGTTCGGCTGCCGCGTCGGCCTGCTCGATGCCGACATCTATGGCCCCAGCATCCCGCTCATGATGGGGCTGTTCGGCGCCCGCCCCAACTCCTCGGACGGGAAGAGCGTGGAGCCCCTCTCCGCCCACGGAGTGAAGGTGATCTCCATCGGGTTCTTCATCGACCCCGATCAGGCGATGATCTGGCGCGGCCCCATGCTGCACGGCGCCCTGGTGCAGCTCTTGCGCGACGTGCACTGGGGCGATCTCGACTACCTCATCCTCGACCTGCCGCCGGGCACCGGCGACATCCAGCTGACCATCGCCCAGCAAGTGTCGGTCTCGGGAGCGGTGGTGGTGACCACTCCGCAGGACGTGGCGCTGTCCGACGCGATCAAGGCGAAGACGATGTTCGACAAGGTGAGCATCCCGGTGCTCGGGTTCGTCGAGAACATGAGCGGGTTCATCTGCCCCCACTGCGGCCAGGAGACGGACATCTTCTCCAAGGGCGGCGCGGAGGCGGCGGCGCGCAAGCTGGCGGTGCCGTTCCTGGGGCGGGTGCCCATCAACCTGGCGGTGCGCACCGGCGGCGACGAAGGGCGTCCGGTGGTCGCCGACAACCCGCAGCTGCCCGAGTCGCAGGCGCTGGTGCGCATCGCGCAGAACGTGGCCGATCGGGTTGCGATCGCGAACCTGCAAGCGGTGCCGAAAGGCCACAAGCCGCTGGTGCAGCTCGGCAAGCGCAACTGACGGGGCGGGGATGGCGCGGCCCAAGAACATCGTCAATTCCGGGGAGGTCGCGGTCGAGGAGACGGTCCGGGGGAAGAAGTTCCACGCCCTGCGCCGGCGGCTCGGAATGGCGGCTGGAGGCGAGAAGCTGGGCTGCAGCCTCTACGAGCTTGCGCCCGGGAAGGCCGCCTTCCCCTTCCACGTGCACCTCTCGAACGAGGAGGCCGTCTACGTCCTGCAAGGGGAAGGCGTGCTGCGGCTGGGGACCGGCGAGCACCCCATCCGCTCCGGCGACTACATGACGTTCCGGGCGGGCGGCGAACCGCACCAGATCGTGAACCGGTCCGCTGCGCTACTGCAGTTCCTGGCCTTCTCCACCATGAGCTATCCGGAAGTGGCGACGTACCCCGAGTCGCAGAAGGTGGGCATCTACGGCGGCCCGGCGAAGGCCGACCGCCGCGACCTGGGCGTCTTCAAGCTATCCTCGGTCATCGATTACTGGGAGGGCGAAGAGTGATCGAAGACGAGCCGCCGGAGGAACAGGTCGCCAAGGGATTCGTGCCGGACATCGTCCGCCGGGCGGTGCTGACCGGGGTAGGCGCGCTCTTCATGACCGAGGAGGGCATCCGCAACCTGGTCGGCGAGATGAAGCTGCCCAAGGACGCCCTGGCCTTCCTCGTCGCGCAGGCGGACAAGACGCGCTCGGACGTCACCCGGATCGTCACCCAGGAGGTCCGCCGGTTCCTGGAGAGCCAGACCCTGCGGCGG
>DATFUN010000140.1:0-2885 GCA_035260805.1 Myxococcales bacterium
CCTGAACGTCGCCGAGTGGGGCGACGGGATCTACGGCGCGGAAGCGGCCGCGCGGGCCTGGTTCAACAAGCCGGCCGTGGAGCTGTCTCCCGAGGAGTCCTCGGTGCTCGCGGCCATGCTGCCCGCGCCGCGCCGCCGCAATCCGCAGCACCCCAATTCCCGCCTGCGGAAGCGGGCCTTCGAGATCCTCGAGCTGTACGGCATCTACAATCAGCTCGGCCCGGAGCAGCTGGACGAATGCCGCGCCCGGCTCAACGACCTCCTGGGCGCCCCGGAAGTAGCCGCCTCCAGATAGACGCTTCAACCGAGCGAGCGCGCGATGAGGTGCTCGAGCTCGCGCAGCGGCAGGTATCCGACCGCCATGGCGATGATCTTTTCGTCGCGCAGGACGAGGAGCGTCGGCTGCGTCGGGCTCACCCAGGTACGGCAGCGTTGCGCCGCCTCCGATGGAGAGCACCTCTCGACCTCGAGCTGGTGGCCAAGCTCCCGCCGAAGCCGCGCCAGTTGACCGTCCTGAATGGCGAAGCCTCCGGCGGGACGGCAATACAAGACCTGGAGCCGCGGGCGCGCGAATCGCGCCGGGGGCCTTCTGAGCGCGAGCGCCATCTCAGTGGACGCTCTCGCGGTTGCGGGCGAACAGGACGATGCAGGCTGCGAACAGGCGGACGGTGCAGGCGTCGGCTCCCTCGAAGCAGCGGGCAAGCTCGTGCGGATCGTCGTCGTGGAACAGGGTCGATCCGAGTCGATCGAAGCGCTCCTCGAGGACCCGGCGGCAGCGCGCGCAGTGGCGCGCATCGAAATACACGGCGCAAGCGAGAGACTTGGCTTCCTCGAACGTGGCGGCTTCGAAATGACGAAGCGCGGGAACGGCCTCCGGGCGCGCGGCCGGTTCATCCGGCTGGTAGCGGTGGACGCCCCGGAGAGTGGCGCTGAGCGGCATCGGCATCTTCGGTCCTCGGGGGCGACGGCCCCATGGGCGAGGACGCCTTCGCATCGAGCGTGCCAAGGAAGGGATGGGCGCTACAGGCTGCGGTGGTGAATCCGCGCTGAGTCAGGGCCTGCATTCTGCAGCAGCGGCAGACTCATCGGCTTGCAAGTTGCGCAGAGGAGACCGGAAGCTGGCCTTCGGCAGACACCAACGCTATGCAGGCATTCCGGCGAGCTGCCGCATCAGCTGGATGGCGGCCGAGAAGTCCTCGTCCGGCCCGCGGGCGTCCTTGGCCGCGCAGAGCTGCGCGGCGACCGCCACGGTCGGCATCGGCACCGCCAGCGCCGCTGCGTGGGCCAGGATGAGGTTGAAGTCCTTGTACATGAGGCGAGCAGGAAACGCGCTCGGGAACCGGTTCGCCACCGCGTTCGACAGCTTGCCGCGCTGCGCGGGCGAGATCACCACCGTCTCGCCCAGCACCTCGGCGAGCCGCTCGCGGCCGATGCCCGCCTTCTCGCCCAGCGCCAGCGCCTCGGCCAGGATCTGCAGCCCGCCCCCGAGCAGGGTGTTCACCACCAGCTTCATGGTGGTGCCGGCGCCCGCCGGACCCATGTGCACCACCGTCTTCGCGATGGTGTCCAGGATGGGCCGTGCGCGCTGGACGGCGCCCGGTTCGCCGCCAGCGAAGACGACCAGCGCGCCTTGCTCGGCCTGCGGAGTGCTGCCGGACATGGCGGCGTCGACGAATGCCGCGCCTTTGACGCGCACGGCGTCGGCCAGGCGGCGCGAGGTCACCGGTGAAACGGTGCTCAGGTCGACGACCAGCGCGCCGGGAAGCAGCCGCTCGAGCGCTCCGGCGCGTCCCAGCAGCACGGCTTCCACGGCCGCGTCGTCGGTCACGCAGCTCAGGACGATGTCCGAGCGCGCCGCCACCTCCGCGGGGGTCCACGCCGCCGCGGCACCCTTGGCGGCCAGCGCCTCGACCCGTTTCGCGTTCCGGTCGTAGACGGTCAGCAAATGGCCGGCTCGCTGCAGGCGCTCCGCGATGCGGCTGCCCATCGCCCCCAGGCCGATGAAACCGAGGTTCGCCATGAGCTACAGGGTCCTCAGGAAGGTCACCAGGTCCTTCTTCTCCGGATCGGTCAGCTTCGTCTCCAGGACCAGATTGAAGAACTCGACGGTGTCTTCAAGGGTCAGCAAGCGGCCGTCGTGCAGGTACGGGGGGCTGTCCTTGATCCCGCGAAGCGTGAAGCTCTTCATCGGACCGTCGCCGGCCTCATCCCGCAGGAAGCGCTCGAGATGCAGGTCGTGCATCTCGTTGTCGAGGTAGTCCGGCGCCGGGTGGCAGGACCCGCACTGCGCCTTGCCAAAGAACAGCCGTTCACCTTGCAGCTCGCTCTGCGTGGCCTTCCGGGCGTCGAGATGGCCTAGCGCGTTCACCTTGGGCGCGGGCGGGAAGTCGAGCATGTTCTGCATCTGGGCCATGTGCGAGACCTGGATGCGATCCAGGATGTTCATGCCCTTCTTGATGGCGTGAATCTCGTCGCCGTTGAAGTACGCCGTCCTCTGCTCGAACTCGGTGAAGTCCTCGACCGAGCGCAGGCTCCTCTTTGATCCGTGGATCTTCTGGGCAAACATGCCGCGCAGGCTCACGGTGTCCAGGCGCATGCGCCGCTGCTCGGGCCGGGTATCGGGATTGATGTGGAACTGCCCGCTGGTGTGCCCGTTGGTGTGGCAGTCGAAACAGGTCACTCCCAGGGTGGGCTGGGCGGTCTTGCGATCGTCGGTCGGATTGAACTCCTCCTGGGAGAACGGCGTCAGCAGAAGGCGCAAGCCGTCGAGCTGCACCGGCGTCAGGATGTCCTTGAACAACCGGTAGTAGTTGTTGATGGAGACGACTTCGCCACGGGACACGTCACCCAGCTCGGGGCGGGTCTGAAGGAACATTGCAGGCGGG
>DATFUN010000141.1:0-9326 GCA_035260805.1 Myxococcales bacterium
CACGCCAACCGCATCGGCACCCGGGCGATCTCCACCATGGGCTTGGCCGTAGTGGTGGACACCATCCGGCTGCGCGTCGAGCACCACAACGCCGGCGATCCCCATCCCATCACCCACCACCACGTGCGCCGCTTCAAGGACCGCAAGCAGGCGCGCATCTGCGCCCACCTGCGCGTGGCCGACCGCAGCGGGCGCGCGCTGCACGTCTTCAACACGCACCTGAGCCTTCCCACCCCGTTCGCCAAGGAGTTCTGGACGGGCACCGAACGGATGGGCTACGGCGTCAACCAGCTGTACGAGGCGCGGACGCTGGCCGATTTCGTGCGCCGCCAGTCGGCCGGCGAGCCGCTGGTCGTCTGCGGCGACTTCAACTCGCCGCCCGGGTCGCCCGTCTACAAGTTCCTCACCGAGGAAGCGGGCCTGGTCGGGGTGCAGAACGCGCTCGGCCAGATCCGCGGCCAGCCGCGCGAGTTCCCCACCGCCGGCTTTCTCTCGCTCCGCATGCACCTCGACCACCTCTTCTGCAATGGCAAGGTGCGCTGGCTGGATCTCGACGGCACCCTGCCTTTCGGGGACCGCCGAAACCCGTTCCACGGGAAGAGCGACCACGTCCCGCTGATCGGCCGGTTCGAGATCGACGGCGCATGACCGCTCCCGATGTCGTCTGCTTCGGCGAGGCGCTGGTGGATCTGCTTCCGGACCGCCGCGGCAGGCTGCGCGACTGCGAGCGCTTTGAAGTGCACTCGGGCGGCGCTCCGGCCAACGTGGCGGTCGGGCTCGCCCGGCTGGGAGTCCGCACCGCGTTCTGCGGCGTAGTGGGCGACGACGAGTTCGGCCATCTCCTCGCCCGCAAGCTGGGGGAAGAAGGGGTGGATGCGCGCCTGCGCTTCGCGGCCGAGGCGCGCACCGGCCTGTGGTTCGTCGCCCTCGACGAGCGCGGCGACCGCACCTTCTTCAGCCCCGGCGGACTGGACAGCGCGGACAAGACCATCAGCCGCCAGGATGCGCTGGCGGCGCCGATCCCGGACGCGCGCTGGCTGCACTGCGGCTCTTCGTGCCACATCCGCCCGGAAGGGCAGCGGGCGCTCAAAGCCGCGGTCCAACGCGCCGCCGCCGCGTCGGTGCGCATCTCCTTCGATCCCAACGTGCGCGTCCACCTCTGGCACAGCCTGCGGACGCTTCGCGCGCTGTGCGAATCCATCTTCCCGGCCTGCACGCTGGTCAAGCTGTCGGAGGACGAGTGCGAGACCTGCGTGGGCGAGAGCGCGCCCGAGAAAGCGGCGGAGCGGCTGCGAGATTTCGGCGTCCGGGTCGCCTGCATCACGCTGGGCGAGCGAGGCGCCATCGCGCTGCGGGACGGGCGCTGGTTCCGCGCCGCGGCTCCGCGCGTCGAGGTGGCGGACACCACCGGCGCAGGCGACGGCTTCGTAGCGGGTCTCCTGTCGCGACTGGCGCGCGACCCCGACCTGCCGGACGAGGCGCTGCAGGACGCGCTCGAGCTGGCATGCCAGGTGGGCAGCGCTGTCTGCACCCGGATGGGCGCAATCGCCGGGCTGCCGGCCGCCGCCGATAAGGGTTAGAAAGCCGTTCCACCGCCGCTGGACGGCTCGGCTTGCTCGCCCGGCTGCCTTCTATAGAATGTAGATATGCACCCCTGGCTGTCCCGCCTGCGCCACGACCTGGTGAAGCGCGCCGTCTGGCCCGCGCGGGACCTGCGCGGCGCCTCGCGCGAGCCGCAGCCGGGCGACCTGGCGCAGCTCCAGCGGGGGCTCTTCGACCTGCGCGACGATGCCGGCCACGCCCTGCCCGCGAGTGCGCTCTGGGAGCGGCTGCGCGCCGAGGCTCCCCCGCTTCCGGCAGCTCCGCTGGATGCGTTCGGCGCCGCGATCCAGCAGGCCGAGCGCGCCGTGGCCGGGCTCGCCGGAGACCCGCGGACCTGGCTCGCCGCCGCCGAGGCGGTGCTGCGGATCGAGCAGGCCTTCGCCGATCTGGCACGAACCCTGGAAGAGGAGTGACAAGGTGCCACGGCTGCTCGTCATCGACGACCGCGACCAGACGGTGGAGATGGTCCACCGCCATCTGCCGCAGTTCGAGACCCTGACCCGGTGCGGGCGCACCATCCCCTGCCAGGTGTGCGAGGAGCGCGATCGCGGCTGCACCCTCAAGTGCGCCCACGACTACCGCGAGGCCGCCGAGGCGCTGTCGCGGCAGGCGCAGCTGCCGGACCTGGTCGTCCTCGACCTGCACTTCGCCCTCCCGGAGGAGCGGCTCCTGCCCGAGGACAAGTCGCAGCACCAGGGAAGGCGCGCGCTGGAGGAGCTGCGGCGCAAGCAGGGCCTGCACATCCTGGAGCGGCTCCGGCGCGACTACCCCACCCTGCCCGTGGTGCTGCTCACCACCACCGACGCGGATTTCGAGAAGCCGCAAGGCCCGCTCGTCTACTTCTGCGAGAACGAAGTGGTGGACAGCCGCACGCTCGCGGCGGAGATCACCCGCGCGCTCGACCTGCAGCACGCCTCGCAGGAGGGGCCGGTCTTCTGGGGCCGTGGCGCGGGCATGGCATCCTTGCGGCGGCAGATCGGGGTGCTCTCGCGCTCGCCGCTGCCGGTCTTGATCGAGGGCGAGACCGGCACCGGCAAGAGCTACCTCGCGGAGAACGTGCTGCACCCGCGCTCGGGCGCCAAGGGACCGCTGGTCGTGACAGACTTGAGCACCATCCCCTCCACGCTGCTGCCGGCGCACCTCTTCGGGGCGCGGCGCGGGTCGTACACCGGCGCGGTCGAGGATCAGCCCGGCGTGTTCGAGCAGGCACACGGCGGGACGCTGTTCCTGGACGAGATCGGCAACCTCGACCTCGATCTGCAGCGGCAGCTCTTGCTGGTCCTGGAGCGGGGCGCGGTGACGCGCCTGGGCGACGTGCGGCAGCGCCCCGCGGCACCGCGCCTCATTGCCGCGACCAACCTGGACCTCCAGCAGCTCGTCCGCGAGGGGCGCTTCCGACACGACCTCTACATGCGCCTCAACCCGGCCACGCGGCTCCGCGTGCCGCCGCTGCGCGAGCGCCGCGAAGACCTGCCCGACCTGGTCCGCTTTGCCCTCCTCGACGCGCTCCGGTCGGAACCCTTGCGCCCGCTCGTGCGCGCCTACCTGGCGCGGTTCCCCACGCCCGACGATTTCCGCGAGGATGCCAGCGCGGTGGTGATCGGGAAGCCGCAGGCCTCCCGCGCCCGGCGCGACGCGTTCACCGTGTTCCTCTCCACCGCCGCGCTGCAGCGCCTCGCGGCGCACGACTGGCCGGGCAACCACCGGGAGCTGAAGCTCTTCGCCTCGAACGCGCTGGTCTTCGCCCTGGCGCAGCACCTCGACGCGGCGGCGGGGGGGCGCGACCGGGCGCCGGCGGTGCTTTCGGTGCCCGATCAGCTCGTCGATCAGCTGCTGGGCTCGGAGGGCGCGCCGCGGTCCCGAGGAGATCGCCGGCCGGCCTCCGCGGTAACCGAGCTGGGGCGGCGCATCGAGGTAACGGTGAAGGCCGGGCACAGCTTCGCCGACATCTCCGCCGACGTGGAGCGGCAGTACCTCATCGCCTTGTTCCAGGCGCTCGACGGCGACCTCGACCGCATGGCGCGCGAGCTGTTCGGGCCGGGTGCCAGCCGCCGGAAGGTGCACCTGCGCATGAACCAGCTCGGCCTCCGGCTGCGCGAGCTGCGCGGGGCGCAGGCATGATCGCGCTGGTCTGCGCTCTGCTCGCCGCGCAGGGCCCGCACGCGGCGGGCCTCCAGCTGCTGCGCGCGGGCCGGCCCGCCGAGGCGCTGCCTCTGCTCGAGCAAGCGCAGCGCCGCGATCCGCGCAGCGCCTTCGTCGCCGCCGACCTGGGGACTGCGCTGGCCAGGCTCGGCCGCCGCGCGGAGGCCGAGCAGCAGCTCCGCGCCGCCATCGCCAAGGACCCGCGCCGCTGGTCCACCTACGCGGCCCTGGCGTCGCTGCTCTCGGAGGACCCTCGCCGGTGGGATCTAGCGGAGGAGACGGTCGCCCTTCTCGACCGCGCCCTGGGGCAGGCGCGCGGCGACGCGGCGCAGCTCGGGCTCCATCTCGCGCGCGCCGACTTCCTGAGGTCGGTGGGCCGGACGGCCGACGCCCGCGCGGAGCTGGAGTCGCTCGCCCGCGGGGATCTGGCGGCCGCGCAGCAACGGCGCGTCGCCGATCTGCTCGATCGCGTGGCGGCCGACGAGCGTCTGCGGGCGGGCGAGGACTGGCCGGAGCCGGAGCTGACCGACGCCGATCGCACGGAGCTCGCCCGCGCCGAGGAGGACCTGCGCCGCGGGGACTCGCGCGCCGCGCTGGGCACGGCCGAGAGGCTGTGCGCGGCGCACGCCGGCTGGCGCGCTCCGCGGTGGGTGCGCGCGCGGGCCCTGGAGGACCTGGGGCGCGTGGACGAGGCGGCCCGCGAGCTGGCGGTGCTGGCGCAGCTCGCCCCTTCGCAGGCGCGGGCCTGGCGGAAGCTGGGCGAGCTGCTCGCCGCACATGGCGGAGTGCTCGAGGCCGATCGCGCCGACCAGGCGCTCCGGCAGGCGCTTTCGCTGGAGCCGTCCTGGACGGACCTGTGGCTCGTCCGCGCGCGGCTCGCGCTGCGCCGCGGGCGCCCATCGGAAGCGGTGCGCGCGCTGACGCGGCTGCTCCGCGACGGCTCCGGCGATCAGGTCGAGGTGACGCGGCTCCTCGACCTGGCCCGCGCGCAAGCCGATCTGGTGCCGGCGGCGGCCGGCACGCCCGCGCGCGCGCCGGAGCCCACTCCGGAAGCCCGGGAGCTGCTCCGCCAGGCGCAGGAGGCGCTCGCGGCGGCGCAGCCCGGCGATGCGGCCCAGGCGCTGCTCGCGCACGCGCTGGACGTCTCGCCTGGGTTCGTCGAGGCCGCGGCCGCCTGGGCCTCCCGCACCGGCGAGCTGCCGCCTCGCACCCGCGAGGCGCTGTGGGGCGACGCCGCCGCGTTGCTCGATCTGTCCGCGCAGGTGCAGCGCGCGCGTCTGGCGGACGGGCGCGTGCTGGTGGCGCCCTGGATCGACCGCGCAGTCGAGCTCGGCGCTCCGGAGGCGCGCTACCAGCGCGCGCTGCTGCGGCTGGCCGCCGGTGACCGGCCTTCTGCGCTGGCCGACCTCACCGAGTACGCCGCCACCGCTCCCCCGCCGGCGCACCTCGACGAGGCGCGCGGGCTGCGCGCGCAGCTCGTCCCAGCGGCACGCCTTGACCCGATCGAGGCGCAGGCCCGCGCGCGGCTTGCGGAGGACCGCCCCGAGGCGGCATTGGTCGCGCTGGGCGGCCGGTGCGAGGCGGGCCGGCCCGCGCGCATCCTGCTCGCCCTGGCCGAGGTGCGCGAGTACTCGGGCGACCTCCCGGAGGCGCTCGCCTGCTACCGCGCTGCCCTCGCCGCCGATCCCGCGTCTGCCGGGGCGGCGGAGAGGTTTGCTCGTGCCGCCGCGCGCGCTCCTGCGGCGGACGTCGAGCGCTACGCGGAGGAGCTGCGGACCGCGGCCAGCTCCGGCGCCATCGCCGCACACTGGGCGCTGGCGCGCCTCGATCTGGCGCAGGGACGCACCGACGGCGCGCTCGCGCGTCTCGACGGCTTCCTCCGCGCCGCCGCTCCCGACGAGCCGGGCATCGCCGCCGCTCGCGCCGCCCGCGACCGCCTGCTGCGGGCCAGCGATGCCGCGGCCCGCGCGCGCTGGCGAATGCGCGCCGCCCTGGCCGCGGTGGCGGCGCTGCTCGTCTCCGGGGCGGCGATCGCCTGGGTCCGCGGCAGCACCGTCTCGCGCGCGCTGGCACGCAGGCCCCGGCTGTATCCCGCCGTGGCGCGCACGGTGGCCGCGCTGCGCCACGACGTCCTCAAGCACCGCGCCAGCGTTCTCTCCTCCGCGCTCGATCCCGCGGCGCGAGACGAAGTGGCGCGCGCGCTGCTCGAACCGCAGCCGGTCTCGCGTTCGATCGCGCAGGAGTACCAGCGGCTGGCCCAGGATGCGCGCGCCCAAGGGGTCACGCTGCGGCCCCTCGCGCGCGAGCCCATCTTCGGCGCGCTCGCGCGCGATCTGGCTGCCGCCGAGGCGGTCCTGCGCAAACCCGCGGCCCCGGCAGCGCCGCTCGCCGCGATCGACCGGCGGCTGCGCGAGATCCACGGCCCTGCGCTGGCGCAGCTCTTGCGCCTGGGACCGCGCACCCGCCTCTCCGCGCGCGAGCTCGAGGGGTGGATCCGCGGAGTGGAGGCCGAGGTCAGGCGCGGCGGCGCCGGGTGGAGCTCTCCCTCCATCCTGGTCCAGGGGATGGAAGTCGAGTTCCCCGTCGAGCGGGAGGCCCTGGCCACCATCTTCGCCAACCTGCTCCGCAATGCGCAGGCCGCGGCGGCGCCGGACGGGAGGGTCCTCGTGCGCCTGGGCGAAGAGCGCGATCCGGCGGGGCGGCGGCTGCACGTGCTTCTGGTGGGCGATTCCGCGGACGGCGACCTGACGCTGGAGGCGATCGAGTCGCGCGAGAGCGGCCGCGGCCTGGCCATCGTGCGCGATCTGACGCGCGAGTGGCACGGGCACGTGGTGGTCCGCCCCGAGCAGGCGCCGCTGCGCAAGGCGATCGGCGCCTGCTTCCCGGACGGCGGCGGGGCGGCGGCGTGAAGCCGCGCTGGATCGTCTGCGAGGACGGCGACGAGTACCTCTCCCGGTTCCGGCGCTTCCTCGGCCAGGAGTTCGAGTTCGTTCCCGCCGGCGACCTGCAGGACGTGCTGCGCGCGGCCCCCGGAGCGGCGGGGCTCCTCCTCGACCTCGACTTCCGCCGGGCCGATCCCGCCCGGCTGGTCGACGAGACGGGCGCCGCGCGCGCGGACCTCGCCGCGGGCGAGCGCAGGCGCCTGGCCGAGGTGCAGGGCGTCCTCATCCTGCGAGCGCTGCGCGGCCGCGGCATCGTCCTGCCGGCCCTTCTCTGCGCCGACCTGGACGACGCCGCGCAGGCGCGCCAATTGGAAGAGGAGCTGGCTCCGCTCGCGGTGGTTCCGGGCAGCGAGGGCGTCGCCCGGATCGGCGAGCGGCTCCGGCAACAAGGGCTGCCATGACGTTCCGCGGGAAGGCACAGCGCCGCCGATGACGGCGGCGGCTGGCTGAAATGTAGGCTCGAGCGGCGGCGCGTGGTACGCGGCCCCGAGTGCGCCCCATCGAGGCCGAGCTGCTCGCCAACGCCGAGCTGTACCGCGAGGTGGTGCTGCGCAGGCTGGCCCACGCGCGCGAGTCGGTCTGGATCGCGACCGCGAACGTCAAGGAGATGCTCATCGATACCGGCTCCGGTTTCCGCTCGATCGTGGAGCTCTTCGACGAGCTGCGCCGGCGCGGGGTCGAGCTGCGCCTGCTCCACGCCGAGCTTCCCTCGCGGCCGTTCCGTGCCGCGTTCGACCGGAAGACCGCGCTGGTGCGCGGCGGGCTCGCGCTGAAGATCTGTCCCCGCGTCCACTTCAAGGCGGTGCTCATCGACGGCGCCTGGCTCTACCTGGGCAGCGCGAACCTGACCGGCGCGGGCCTGGGCGCCAAGGGCGACGGCCGAAGGAACTTCGAGCTGGGCTTCTGCACGGAGGACTTCGAGACCATCGACCGCGTCACGGCGCTCTTCCAGGCGGTGTGGACCGGCGCCGAATGCGGCGCCTGCAAGCTGCGCGACGTCTGCCCGGATCCGCTCGGACCTGCACGCGCGCCCGAGCGCCCGCTCCGCTTGGGAAGGTCGCGCCGTTTGCGCGTCTAGGCCCGAGAAGCGAAGAAGTCGCGCAACGCGGCCGTGATCGCCTCGGGCTGTTCCAGCGAGGAAGTGTGCCCCGCGGCAGGCACCAGCAGGAAGCGTGCGCTCGGGATCCGTTCCGCCGTCCGTCGCGAACGCTCCGGCCGCACGGCGACGTCCTCCTCGCCCGAGAGCATGAGCGTGGGAGTCCGGATGGAGCGCAGCTCGTCCATCAGACCGGCGCGATCGATCACGCCGCGGAGCGCGCGCACGCTGCCCCGCACGTCGTTCGCGAGCAGCTCCTGCTCGAGCGACTCGCGCAGGCTGGCCTTGGCAGGGTCCCGCAGGAACGTCCGCCCGAACATGATCTTCATGATCGGCTTCACCAGCGGACGCGTGCCGAACGCGCGCGTGACGAGGCCCATCAACGCGTACTTCGGCTTGTTCAACGTCGGCTCGGGATCGGCGGCGGTCTCGATGAGCGTCAGCGAGCGGAGGAGCTCCGGCCGGCGCAGCGCCAGCCGCATGCCGATGAAGCCGCCCATCGAGAGCCCGACGAAGTGGCACGGCGCCGCTCCCAGCTTCTCGATCAGGGTCGCGGCATCGCGCGCGAGCGTGTCCATGTCGTAGCCCGAGTCCGCGATCGGGCTGCGCCCCTGCCCGCGGAAGTCGAAGGAGACGCAGCGGTGCGCGCCCCGGAGCGCCTCGATCTGGAAGCGGAACATCTTTCCGCTCCAGAGAAGCCCGTGGGAGAAGACCACCGGCGGCCCGCCGCCCCCGGTATCCTCGTAGTGCAGCTCGGCGCCGTCGACCTGCATCCGCGGCATGCGCGGCGAGGTTGCCCGACCGGCACAACCGGCGCATACTGAACGGCCGTATGGGTGCCCGGACCGGCAGCGCCGATCTGCCCCTCCACGGAGGGCGCGTCCCCGCCTGGCTCGCGCAGCGGATGGCGCGGCTGGGCACGGTGATCGTCGAGGCGCTGGTGCTCCACGAAGGGCCGCATGGCGTGCTGCGCCGGCTGGCCCATCCGTTCTGGTTCCAGGCGCTGGGATGCGTCCTGGGGATGGACTGGCACTCGTCGGGGATCACCACCAGCGTGCTCGGGGCGCTGAAGCGCGGGCTCTCCGGGCGCGAGCACGAGCTGGGGCTGACGGTGTGCGGCGGACGGGGCCGGCATTCCCGGCGGACGCCCGGCGAGCTGGTCGCGCTGGGAGAGCGCACCGGGATCGACGGGGCCGGGCTCGCGCGCACCAGCCGGCTCGTCGCCAAGGTCGATACCGCCGCGGTCCAGGACGGCTTCGCGCTCTACCTGCACGGTTTCGTGGTCGCGCGCGACGGCGCGTGGGCGGTGGTGCAGCAGGGCATGAAGCCCGAATCGCGCACCGCGCGGCGGTACCACTGGCTGAGCGAATCGGTGCGAAGCTTCGTCGAGGAGCCGCACGCGGCCATCGAGGGCGAGCCACAGGGGGCCATCGTGAACCTGACCGACCGCCGCGCGGCGGCCTCGCGCGGCGCACAGGTGGAGCTCGCCGCCCAGCCCGACTCCGTCGTCCGCGAGCTGCGGAACGTCCCCCGCTTGCAGATGC
>DATFUN010000142.1:0-5998 GCA_035260805.1 Myxococcales bacterium
GCGCAGCGTGATCGCCTCGCCGCGAAACCCGTGGCCGATGAGCGTGAGCGCGCGCAGGAACCGCCGCACGGACCGTACGCGGCGGACCCGCTCCCACGAGTCGGCCAGCCGGGGCTTTGCGGGCACGTTCAGTCGCCTACCTTTTCGGCCGCGGGCTGGGGCTCGGGTTTCGCCTGGCCCGCGGGCTCGGCCGGACTCGCCTCGCCTTCGCGCCGGCGCTCGTCGCGGCGCCGATCGTTGCGATCGTTGCCGTTGCCGCGCTGGCCGCCGCGGGACGAAAGGCCCCGCTGCGCCTGCTGCAGATCGGGCCGCGACCACTTGCCGTGCAGGTCGTATTGCTCGATGTGGTACTGCGGCTGCGGCCGGACGGTGATGCTCTTGTTGAGCTTCATCATCAGCAGCCGCATCGCCTCGCGCTCGGGGCCCTGCAAAAGCTTTCCGACCTCCGGGTGGCAGGAGACGACGATCTGGTCCTCGCGCTGCTTGCGGGCGGCGCGCTGCACCTCCCGCATGATCTCGTAGGCCATCGTCGTCTTGCTGCGCACGTGGCCGCGGCCGTCGCAGATCGGGCAGCTCTCGGTGGTCAGGCGCGTCACGCTCTCGCGCACGCGCTTGCGCGTCATCTCCACCAGGCCGATGTCGCTGATCTTGAGGACGTTGGTCTTGGCGCGGTCGGCTCCCAGCGCCTCCTGGAGGGTCTTGAAGACCTTCTCCCGGTTGGACCCTTTGTCCATGTCGATGAAGTCGATGATGATGATGCCGCCGATGTTGCGCAGGCGGAGCTGGTAGACGATCTCCTTGGCGGCCTCGCAGTTGATCTTGGTGATGGTGTCTTCCAGCGAGGCGCCCGCGCCCTTCTTGCCCACGTAGCGGCCGCTGTTCACGTCGATGGCGACCAGCGCCTCGGTCTGATCGATGATGATGTACCCCCCGGACTTGAGCCACACCTTGCGGTTCTGCGCCTTCTGCAGCTCCTGCTCGATGCCGTACTCGTCGAAGATCGGCTCGTCGCCGGAGTACAGCTCCACCTGGTCCTTCAGGTCGGGGGCGACCTGCTCGACGAAGGCGCGCACGCGCTCGTACTCGGCGCGATCGTCGATGACCAGCTTGTTCACGTCGTCCGAGAAGAGGTCGCGGACCGAGCGGAGGATGAGGTCCAGGTCCGGGTGCATCACCGCAGGCGCCTTGTGCGTCTCGCGCTTCTTGCCCACCTCGTTCCAGAGGCCGAGCAGGAACTTGATGTCGGCGGCGAGCTTCTCTTCCGGCTCGTTCTCCGCGACCGTGCGGACGATGAACCCGGTCCCGGGCGGGCGGAAGCGGTCGACCAGCTCGCGCAGCCGGCGGCGCTCCTTCTCGTTCTCGATGCGGCGGGAGATGCCCACGTGGTCCACGGTGGGCATGAAGACGAGGTGCCGGCCCGGAAGCGAGATGTGGCAGGTGATGCGGGCGCCTTTCGAGCCGATCGGATCCTTGACCACCTGGACGATGACCTCGTCGCCCTCCTTGAGCAGGTCCTGGATCTGCGCGCGCTTGCCGTGGGTGTGCCCGTTGCCGCCCTTGCGCTCCCCGCCCTGCCGCTCGCGCCCCTGCTGCTCGCCGCCTTGCCGTTCGCGGCCCTGCTGCTGGCGCTGCTCGGGCTTGGCCGCGCGATCCTCTGCGGGCCGGGTGGGGCCTCCACGCCGCCTGCCGCGTCCACCGCGCCGGCGGCCCCGGCGTTCGCGGGCAGCGGGGCGCTGCTCGGCGGGAGCGCCGATCTTCCCCTCGGCCGGAGCCTGCGACTGGGTCTCGCCAGCCTGAGCGCGAGCTTCCGCCGCAGCGGGCGAGGGCGCCTCACCGGAACCAGCCTGGGCTCCGTCGGGCTGCGACCCGGCCTCCTCCGCGGCGATGGCCGCCTCGGCCGCGGCGTGCGCCGCGTCGCCTTCGTCGAGATCCTCGTCCTCGTCTTCGCCTTCGTCGTCTTCGTCGTCCAGCGCCTCTTCGGCGGGCAGCTCGACCACGAGCTCCTGCTCGACGCTCGCGGGCACCTGGGCGGCCTCGCCGCCCGCCGCTGCCGCAGCGGCCTGCATCTCGGGCGCGCCGGCTGACGGCTCCGCGCGCTCGGACGGACCGTGCCTGGTGGGTGCAGGCTCGGGTTCGGGGGCCGGAAGGGCGGCTGTTTCCGGCGGCGCTTCCGCGGCGGTCTGCTCGACGGTCTGCTCGGCGGGCGCAGCCTGCGGCGCGTTCTCGGCGGCTGGCGGGCCCGCCGCCTCCTGCGGGCCTGACGCAGGCGCAGCCGCGTCCTCGCTGGGCTCGGCGATCTCGTCCAACTCGAGCGGATCGCCCTCGGTGGCGACCGCCTGCATCTCGATCTCTTCGGAGAACCCGGGGAAGCTGGGATCGGAGACGATGTCGGCTACGTAGAGGAAGGCGGCCTTTTCCAGGCCGATGTCGACGAAGGCCGCCTGCATCCCGGGGAGGACCCGGACCACCCTGCCTTTGTAGATGTTGCCGACGATCCCCTTTTCGTTCTTGCGCTCCAGGTAGTACTCAGAAATCGTTCCCTGCTCGATCAGCGCCACCCGGGTCTCCTGACCCGAGGCGTTGATCACCAAGATGTTGGACATCGAAGGTTCCTTGTGACGGGCCCGCGTGCGAAACGGCGCACTTTGCGAGCGTACGCGGCAGGGCGACTGGGCGCCCCCGCGCGAGGAAATCGGAATGAGAAGCTTGGACGGACACCCGTTCCTGCCTCCGAGCCGTCGGGGCGGGCGCGCCATGCGCACCGAACCCCGAAAGCCGGTCTGCTCCCCAGAACCCGCCCGGGGCCGGAAAAGTCCCGGACGGCCAACCCGAGGCTAGCACCCCAGATCCAACCCAGCAAGCAAAGGTGCCCGGAATGCCCATTTCCCTACACGGCGGCGCGTCGCCAATAGACGTACGACCAGGCGGCAGGAAGGAGCCCCGCGGCGGCTCACCGGCCCGGTGCGGGAGCGCCGAACACCACGTTCTCGCGCACGATGCGGGCGACGCCCGGCTTGACCCATTCCGGTCCGAACAGCGCCGAGAGCAGCTCGGAGGGGCGGGCGGTAGCCTGGGTCTCGCCGGCCCGGAGCGTGAAACGGAGCTCGCGAGGCCCGACCGCGTCCAGGCTCTGGAGCGCGGACTTGAGGTCGATGCGGACGGGCGCCTTTCCCTCCCGCTCGCGCAGCACTGCCGCCTCGGCCCGCGAGGCGAATTCCGCCAGCCGCTCCACCGGGTCGGGCGCGCCGTCCGGCAGCTCGACGCGGTATTCGATGGCGCGGATGGTGCGGCTCAGCGACTCGGCCGCGGCGTCGCCCGGCTCGCACGACAGCAGGCGGAATCCCTCGGGCAGCTCGCGGTGGATCTGCTCCGCGACCTCCTCGGCGGCCGGTGTCCCGTGCAACTCCAGGTCGAGGTACTCCGCCTGGCTTTCGGTGCCCACCGGACAGGCCGGGCCGAAGCTGACGCGCGGCTTGGGGTGGAAGCCTTGCGTGTGCGGGATGGACAGCTTCGCGCGGCGGAACGTCCGCAGGAGCGCGGTCATCGTCTCCAGGTGGCTGAGCGCGACCGCGCGGCCCTCTTTCGCGTAGCGCAACCGCAGCGTGGTGCGGCCCTCGGGAAGAGGAGGCGCCGGGGGGCGGTGCTGCGGCCGGTAGTCCTCGGGGTGGTAGACGATGGTGTCCACCACCTCGTAGTCGCAGGTGCCGCAGGCGGTGCACCGCTCGTCCCCGTAGGCGCAGTCGTGCGTGGCGCCCTCCTTCAAGGAGGCGACGCGCTCCTTCCACAGGTACGGCTTGGTGACCTCGCAGTCGATGTGATCGAACGGCAGGACCTCGTCCTTGCCCTTCTCGCGGTGGGCGAAGAAGGCGAGCCCCACGCCGTGCTCCGCCTCGGCGTGTGCGAACGCCTCGTGCCAGGCCTGCAGCCGGAAATGCTCGGTCCATCCGTCGAGCCGCTGGCCGTTGCGGTACGCGTGCAGCACTGCCGTCGCGAGGCGGCGGTCGCCCAGCGCCAGCGCGCCTTCCAGCGCACCCTGCCGGGCGTCGTGCGGCTTCACGTGGAGGTCGCGGTAGCCGCGGCCCAGCTTGCGCAGCTCGTCCCGCAGCAGGCCGTGCTTCCGCTGCGTCTCCTCGAGCGGGATCATGGGGTCCCACTGGAACGGCGTGAACGGCTTGGGGCAGAAGGTGGAGACGCCGACGTTGATCTCGGCGCGCGGATTCAGTTTCTTCCCCCGCCGCAGCGCCTCGGCGCACAGCTGCACGATGGCGCGCACGTCTTCGTCGCGCTCGGTGGGCAGGCCGATCATGAAGTAGAACTTCACCAGGTCCCAGCCGGCCTGGAAGATGGTGTCCACCGCGTGGAGGAGGTCCTTCTCCGCGTTGCCCTTGTTGATCACGCGCCGCATCCGCTCGGTGGCTGCCTCGGGCGCGACGGTGAACCCGCTCTTGCGCACGCGGCCGATCTGCTCGGCGAGCCGGGCGTTCATGGTCTCGGTTCGCAGGCTGGGCAGGGAGATGCCGACATTCTCCGCTCCGAACTCGTCGAAGAAATCCTCCAGGACGCCGTTGATGCACGAGTAGTCGCCGGCGGAGAGGCTGAGGAAGCCGACCTCCTCGTAGCCGGTCGCCTGGAGCCCGACCTCGGCGATGCGCCGCACCTGATTCGGGTCGCGCTGACGGGTGGGGCGGGTGATCATGCCCACCTGGCAGAAGCGGCAGCCGCGGGTGCACCCGCGCTGGATCTCGAGCGGCAGCCGGTCGTGCACCGTCTGCATGAAGGGAACGATGGGCTTCTCGGCCTGGGGCACCAGGTTCAGGTCGGGGATGACGCGCCGGACGACCGTCTCGTAGCCCGGCTTGAGCGGCTCCAGCGCGGCGAGCGTGCGGTCCGCCCCGTAGCGCGGCCGGAACAGCGAAGGCACGTACACTCCCGGGATCTCGGCCAGGTGCCAGAGCAGGTCCTGGCGGGAGCCGCGGGAGCGTTTCCAGCCCAGAACCACGTCGCTGATCTCGTGGATCGCTTCCTCGCCCTCGCCGACCACCAGCGCGTCGAAGAAATCGGCGACCGGCTCCGGGTTGTAGGCGCAGGGGCCGCCCCCCACGACCAGCGCATCGTCGCGCCCGCGGTCGCCGGCAGCGAGCGGAACGCCGCCCAGCTCCAGCATGGCGAGGACGGTCGTGTAGCAGAGCTCGAACTGCAGGGTGAAGCCGAGCACGTCGAAGGCGCGGAGCGGCGCGCGGCTCTCGATGGAGAAAAGCGGCAGCCGCTCGGCGCGCAGGGCGGACTCCATGTCCGGCCAGGGCATGAAGAAGCGCTCGCAGGCGATCCCGGGCCGCTCGTTGAGCGCGTGGTAGAGCAGCCGGAATCCCACGTTGCTCATCCCGACCTCGTAGGTGTCGGGGAAGGCGAGCCCCCAGCGGAGCGCCGCCTGGTCGAGCCGCTTGTGGACGGCGTTGAGCTCGCCGCCGGCGTAGCGCGACGGCTTCTGGGCGCCGAGGATCAGGCGGTCGAGGACGGGAAGCTGCATGGCGGCGGGTCTAGGCGGGGCGGCGGCGCGGGTCAAGTCCGGGCGCGGACGGTCGGGCGGATGGCCGCCGGCCGCCGCGACCCCGCGGCGCTCTACTCCTCGACGTTCTCGCTATCGGCCGGCTTGCGGGACTCCGCGGCCGACGCGGCGGCGGCCTTGACCGATTCCACGCCTCCGGCAAGGGTCGCGATGCCCGCGGAGACCGCCCCGACGGCGGCGACACTAGCCCCGATTCCACCGATCTCGACCGGCGACAAGCCTTCGCTCGGCAGGGGCGCATTGCCGCTGGACGCCGGAGCCCCCGGCGCCGCTCCGCCGGGCGCCGGGGCCGCAGCGGCCGCACTGCTCGGGGCCGCGGGCGCAGCGGCCGGAGCGCTCGGGGCGGGCGCCGGAGCGGCTGCTCCGCTGGGGACCGGAGGGTGCGAAGCGGAGCCGGCGGGGGCTGGGGAAGGCGCGGGCGCGGCGGCAGCG
>DATFUN010000143.1:0-3855 GCA_035260805.1 Myxococcales bacterium
CGACGGGCTGTGGGACTGGGACCTGGTCACCGACCGCGTGTACTTCTCGCCGCGCTGGAAGCAGATGCTCGGCCTGCGGGAGGACGAGCCTTCCGGAGACTCCCAGGCCTGGTTCGAGCGGGTGCACCCCGACGACCGCGACCGGCTCTCCGGGGAAGTGGCGCGGCACCTGTCGGGCGACACCGCGAACCTGGAGGTGGAGCACCGGATCCGCCACGCGGACGGGACCTGGCGCTGGGTCCTGTTGCGAGGCACCGCGGTCCGCGACGCGCAGGGCAAGGCGACGCGCATGGCCGGCTCCCAGACCGACGTCACCGAGCGCAAGGAGACCGAGGAGAAGCTGCTGCACGACGCCTTCCACGACGCTCTGACCGGTCTGCCGAACCGGTCGCTGTTCATCGATCGCCTCCGCCAGGCGATGGCGTTCCAGCAGCGCAAGCCGGACCTCCGCTTCGCGGTGCTGTTCCTCGACGTGGACCGGTTCAAGAACATCAACGAGAGCCTGGGGCACGCGATGGGCGACCGCCTGCTCGTCTCGGTGGGCAAGCGGCTCCTCAAGGTCGCCCGCCCCGGCGATACGGTCGCGCGCCTCGGCGGAGACGAGTTCGCCCTGCTCCTCGAGGACTATGGCTCTCCCGAGGACCCGGCGCGTTGCGCGGAGCGCATCCAGGCCGAGCTGGCGCCCGCCCACGATCTGGGCGGAGTCGAGGTCTTCGCCACCGCCAGTATCGGCATCGCCGTCGCCGCGCGCGGGTACACCCGGCCCGAGGAGCTGCTCCGCGACGCCGACACCGCCATGTATCGCGCCAAGCAGCTGGGCCGCGCGCGCCACGCGGTCTTCCATCCGGCGATGCACGCGCACGCACGCGCGCAGCTGCAGCTGGAGACCGACCTCTACCGCGCGCTGGAGCGCAACGAGCTGCGCGTCGCCTTCCAGCCCATCGTGTCCCTCTCGACCGGGCTGATCGCGGGGTGCGAGTCGCTGGTGGAGTGGCAGCACCCCAAGCGCGGGCGCATCCCCCCTGCCGACTTCATCCCGGCGGCCGAGGAGACGGGGCTCATCCTCCCCATCGGGGAGTGGGTGCTGCGCGAGTCGTGCAAGGCCGCGCGCCGGTTCGCCGACCGGCTGCCGAGGAGCGCCCCCATCGCGGTGAGCGTGAACCTCTCCGCCCGCCAGCTCCTGCGGGCGGAGCTGCTCGACCAGGTGCGCTCGGCGCTCCAGCAGAGCGGGCTCGAACCCCACCGGCTGCGGCTGGAGGTCACCGAGAGCGTGATCATGGAGAACGCCGGCCCCGCCTCGCTGCTCCTGGCGCAGATCAAGGCGCTGGGCGTGCACCTGCTGCTCGACGACTTCGGCACCGGCTACTCCTCGCTCTCGTACCTGCACAACTTCCGCTTCGATACCCTCAAGCTGGACCGCTCGTTCGTGGCGCGCATCGACAGCTCCGGCAAGCACGCCGAGATCGTGCGCACCATCCTGTCCCTGGCGCGCGCGCTGGGCATGGACGTGGTGGCGGAGGGGGTGGAGACGCCCGCCCAGGTGGCGCAGCTGCAGATGCTGCGCTGCGACTACGCGCAGGGGTACTACTTCGCCCGGCCGATGGACTCTGCGCAGCTGGGCGATCTGCTCGAATCGCGCCGCGCCTGGGCGCTGCCGCTCGCTTCCGCCTCCGGGCTGCTGCTGAAACCGCGCTGACGATCAGCCTCTGAGCGTCAACCAGAGCATCGCGACCGTAAGGAGCACGAGGACCGCGGTGGTCGCCCAGGCCACCATGGAGAGCCAGCGGCCGTTGCGGTAGCGGCCCATCAGCCGCTCGTCGCCGGCGAGGAGCAGCATGTAGACCAGGATGAACGGGAGGAGGACGCCGTTGGCGGTCTGCGAGAGGAGCGTCACCTTGAGCAGCGGCAGGTTGGGCAAGAGCACCAGGCCGGCGCCCAGCACGATCATGGCCGCATAGAGTGCGTAGAACTGCGGGGCCTCGTCGCGCCGCTTGTCGATCCCGCTCTCCCATCCGAACGCCTCGCACACGTAGTAGGTGGTGGAGAGCGGGAGGATGCTGGCCGCGAAGACCGAAGCATTGAAGAGGCCGAAGGCGAAGAGCGCGCTGGCGTACTGTCCTGCCAGCGGGCGCAGCGCCAGGGCGGCGTCCTTGGCCGTCTCGATGTGCCCGCCGCTCTTGTGGATGGTCGCGCCGCAGGCCAGCACGATGAAGAAGGCGACCACGTCGGTCACGACGCAGCCGACCACCACGTCGAGGCGCGAGAGCGGGTAGTCCTCGATCCGCACGCCCTTCTCCACGATCGCCGATTGAAGATAAAACTGCATCCACGGCGCGATGGTGGTCCCGACCAGCGTCACCACCATGGTCAGCGCCGGCGCGGTGAAGGGGAGCGCGGGGATGAGCGTGCCGCGCGCCACCTCGCCCCAGTCGGGCCTGGCGAGGAAGCCGGCGACGATGTACGCGACGTAGAACACGCAGGCCACGAGGAAGATGCGCTCGACGATTCGCGCGGTGCCCTTCACCACCAGGACCCAGACCAGCACCGCGACGGCGGGCACCGACACCCAGCGCGGAACGCCGAAGATCTCCAGCGAGCCGGCGACGCCGGCGAACTCCGCCACCGTGTTGCCCAGGTTGGCGACCACCAGCGCCAGCATGACGAAAAAGGTGGTCTTCACGCCGAAGCGCTCGCGGATCAGATCCGAGAGGCCCTTGCCGGTGACCACGCCCATGCGCGCGCTCATCTCCTGGACCAGGATCAGCGCGAAGGTGATGGGGATCAGCGTCCACAGCAGCAGGTAGCCGAAATCGGCGCCGGCCTGCGAATAGGTGGCGATGCCGCCGGCGTCGTTGTCGACGTTGGCGGTGATGATCCCCGGGCCCACCACCGAGGCGACCAGGGCCAGGCGCGCCCATCGCGAGCGCAGCGGCCGCACGCCTCCCGACGGCGTCGCGCGCCCCTCCGCGCGCGTTTCAGCCATGCAGCACCTTCTCCAGGACGTCGTCCACGGTGACGACGCCCAGGAGCCTTCCGCCCTCGTCCTCCACCGGCAGCGAGAACAGGTTGTACTTGGCGGCCAGCTCGGCCACCTTGCGCGCCGGATCGTCGGGCCGGAGCGGCGCGGGATGGTCGTGCATCAGCCCCAGGATCCGGCTCTCCGGCTTGGCGACGATGATGTCGCGCAGCGACAGCACGCCGGCGAGCTTCCCCTCCGGCCCGATCACGAACGCGTCGTGGAGGTGGGCGACGTTCTCGGCCTGGGCGCGCACGCGCTCGAGCGCCTGTGCCGCGGTCAGATCGGGCGAGAGCCGCAAGAAGCCAGGATTCATCATGCCGCCGGCGCTGTCCTCGTCGTAGGTGAGGAGCCGCTCGACCTCCCGCGCCTCCGACGGCTCCATCTCGGCCAGGAGCTCGGCGGACTCTTCGCTGGGCAGGTCGCCGAGAAGGTCGGCCGCGTCGTCGGCCTGCATCTCCTGCAGCACGTCGGCGGCCTTTTCCGGCTCGAGGGCATGGAGCAGCTCGCGCTGCAGCTCCGGCTGGACCTCCTGGAGCGCATCCGCCGCCGCCTCGACCGGCAGCTCGCGGAAGAGCACGGCGCGCTCGCGGCGGTCGAGGTCCTCGAGGATCTCGGCGAGATCGGGCGGATCGAGCTCGCCAAACGCCTGGCGCAGCGACTGCCAGTCTTTGGCCTCGATCAGGCCTTCGTAGTCGGGGAGGATCAGCTTGCCGAGCATCGCCGCCAGTCTGCTACAAATCGTGTAGGGTAAAAAGCCATGATCTTCGATCAAGACCGCTTCGACCAAGGCCGCAACCGGTGAAGCGACGCACCTTCCTCCGCACCAGCCTATGGGC
>DATFUN010000144.1:0-4281 GCA_035260805.1 Myxococcales bacterium
CGTGACGGCGTTCGTCGCGTTGAGCGAGAAGTCGCCGTGCACGGTGAAGCCCGCGGGACGCCCGCGCCGGAAGTGCTCCACCGCGCCGAGGTGGCGCGCCAGGATGCCGTCCGGCCGGAGCCGCTCGAACCTGCGATCGTAGCCTTCCTCGCCGGGCTTCTGCACCCTGGGTGTCGCGATCACGGCGCGCAGACCCGCCGCCCGCATCCGCTCCACGGCGATGCCCAGGCCGACCAGCTCCATGAAGTCCAGCTCCACCTCGCGGATGCCGAGGCGGGGCGCGAGCTCGAGGGCCGCATCCACCTGCTCGAGCGTGCGCAGCAGCGGGACCAGCGCTGGAGCTGCGGATGAGCCGCCGCGGGCGAGAGGCGGCGCGATCTCCTCCGCTGCATGGCCCGAAGTGACGTGCCGCGCCGGTTCTGCCGGCCGCGTGCCCGAAAGCTCTTCGGTCAGCGCGCGGCGGAGCCGCTTCAGCTCGGACGGGGGCAGGGCCAGGGCGCCTTCCAGCTCCAGCGTCAGCTTGCGCAGCGCGAACTCCGTCTCCCCGAAGGCGCACAGCTTCTCGCGCAAGAGGCCCTCGTGCAGCGGCCGGTGGTCCGCGGCCGCGAGCGGCATCGCGCTCTGCGCGCGAGCCTCGCGGCCCAGGTCATCGCGAGCGGTGACCTGGAGCGGCTGGCCGACAGCGCCGCGGACCCAGACCGAGACGCCGACCTTGCGTTCGCCGGCGGCGACCCGCTTCATGCGGCGGGTCAGCTCCGCGTCCTTCGCCTTCCACACCACGTCGCCCACCCGGACCAGCCGCAGGTCGAGCGTGCTCTCCCCGGGACCGCCGAAGACCAGCTTCCACAGGCCGGAGTCGAGCACGTCGCAGGCGTGCAGGCCGCCGCGGGGCTCGTCGTCCTCGGGCTTCCCCTGGTCGAAGAGGATCCGGTCGCCGGCCTTCAAGTCCGGAGCGCCGGGTTCGGGCCGCACCAGCGCGTGCCGCGCTCGCGCGTGGATCTCTTCCACTCGACCCACCAGCACGCCGCGGTGACCGGGGTAGAGGCCGTGCACCAGCTCCTGGTGATCCGATCCGGTGAGGAACCCGTGGCTGAAGCTGCGCGAGAAGCTGTAGCGCAGCTCCTCCTCGTCGCGCGCAGTCAGTGGATACGCTGCCCCTTCCGCCGCGGCGTCGAGGGCGCGCCGGTACTTCTCCACCACGTTGGCGACGTACTCGGGGCCCTTCATCCGGCCCTCGATCTTGAAGCAGGACACGCCCGCGTCGATGAGCTCCGGCAACAGATCGTAGGCGGCCAGGTCGCGCGGGCTGAGCAGGTACTTGAGCTGCTGGTCGATGGATGCCTCCGCCTTCCGCTCCGGCCCGTCGGCCGGCGAAGCCGACCTCCTCCGCCAAGCGCTGGTCACGCCACCGTCCACCACCAGGTCGTAGGGAAGCCTGCAGCTCTGCGCGCACTGGCCGCGGTTGGCGCTCCGGTGCTGCAGCGCCTCGCTGGTCAAGCATTGTCCCGACCAGCTCACGCACAGCGCGCCGTGCACGAAGCACTCCAGCTCGAGATCGGTCCCCGCAGACAGGGTGCGGATCTCCTCGATGGACAGCTCCCGCGGCAGCACGATGCGCGTGACTCCGAGCTCGCGCGCGATCGCGGCTCCCTCGGCGCTGGAGACCGTCATCTGGGTGGAGGCGTGCAGCGGCAACTCGGGGCAGACCGCGCGCGCCAGCCGGGCCGCGCCCAGGTCCTGCACCAGGATCGCGTCCGCACCCGCGCGGGCGATGGCGGCGAGGGCCTGCTCGGCGACGGGCAGCTCGCGATCGAAGATCAGCGTGTTGAAGGTGACGAATCCCTTCACGCCCTTGCGGTGGAGAAAGTCGAAGATGCGGGGCAACTCGTCCACGCCGAAGTTGTCCGCGCGGGCGCGCGCGTTGAAGCCGCCCCGAAGCCCGAAGTAGACCGCATCGGCACCGGCGGCGACTGCGGCGCGCAGGCTCTCCTCCTCGCCGGCGGGGGCGAGGAGCTCGGGGCGTTGCAGTCGGGTAGCCATCGATGGGTCGAACAGCGCCGGAGTGGCAAACCAAGCCCCGGCCGTCGCTGCGCGTCGCACAAAATCTGGCTTTCCGCAACGTTGCCGGCGGACTGGCAAGCCCCTGGTCGCACTGTAACCTACTGAACGCGGGGACGTTTTCTTGCGACGTCCGGCGGCTGTGGGAAACGATGGTTAGTGTCACGTGAGGATGGGATCGGGGGCAGAGGAGCGATGCCAGAGACCGAAGAGTCATTGACCTGCGGGCAGTGCCGCAAGAGCGGCACCTTCACCGCACCCGTCTCGGTGATCCTGCTGTTCGCTCCCGGTCTCGGAAAGCCGTACCCGCTCATCCCCGCCGAGGACTACCGCGTGTGCGGCGCGTGCGACGCCATCTTCACGCTGGTGAATCGCGCCGCCGACGCGCATCCCACCACCCGCCAGGCCGGTCCCTGGAGCCGCGCGATCATCGTGTTCGCCGACGGCCACGGCGTGGACGTCAAGGCGAAGCGCAGTCAACCAGCGGTTGCGCTAGCCTAAGACGGTTGCTTTCCTCCGCTCAGCACGCTCTTCGATCCGGCGCCTTCGGCGCCTCCACAAGGGGGAGCTCGCTCCCCCCTCGACCCCCCAAAAGATCACGGTCAGCGTCTCGGAAGCTCGCGTTACACGCGGCGGAGCCTGCTCGTCGCGAGTAGCCGGTCCAGCCACAGCGCGGAGAGCTTCTCCTGCAGCGAATTGGAGCGCAGGCGCGCGCGCAGGTTCTCCCAGTCGATTCGATCCATCGGCTGGTCCTGATCGAAGCAGGTGAAGACGATCGATTCCTTGCCGGTCTGCGGATCGCGGTGCTTCTGCAGGCACTGCGCGCAAATCTCCTTCATCATGCATTGCATCGGCGAGTTGATCGACGCGATGCCGACGTGGTCAGGGGGCAACAGCGGCGCGAGCACCTCGTGCCGGGCGCGCGCCACCGCCGCCATCATGCGATCGGAACCGATGGCGATGATGCGCCGCACGTTCGTGAACGGGACCTCTGGCGGTCCCAGCTTTCCCGTCGCGTAGGCCATCATCGCCTGCACGATGTTCCCGGAGAAGGCGCGGTCCTGCTGCCGTCGCGGCTGCGGCGCTCCGCCCGCGTCGGTCGACCACACCACCACGTCGGTCGACTCCTCGATCTCGTCGCGCTTGAAGACGTCCTGCGCGTGCTTGTAGCCGGCGAAGTAGACCACCCGGCACCCGTTCGCCCGCAGCGCCTTGGAGATGCTGAACAACACCGCGTTGCCCAGGCCGCCGCCGCAGAGCACCACGTCCTCGCCGCGCGGGATGGTGGAGGGCGCGCCGGTGGGCCCCATCACCACCACCGGCTCTCCCGGCTCGAGCAGCGCGCACAGCCGGCTCGAGGAGCCCATCTCCAGGACGATGAGCGACAGGAGGCCTTTCTCGCGATCGACCGACGCGCCGGTCAGCGCCAGCCCCTCCATGAGGAGCTTGGTCCCGCCCACGCGTGCGCACAGCGATTCGTAGTTCTGCAGCCGGTAGAACTGGCCCGGCTGGAACCTGCGCGCCGCCGCCTTCGCCCTCACCACCACCTCGATGATGGTGGGCGTCAAGCGGCGCACCTCGTGCACCGTCGCACCCAGCTCGTCGTCCAGCCGCGCCGTCAGCCCCTGCCACTTCGCCTGCGCCGCGCGGGGATCGTACGAGCCGGCCCGCACTGCCGCGTCGGTGCGCGACAGCTCGTCCTCGAACAGCCCCGCGACGATCGGGTACCCGTCCTTGGCCGAAGCCATCGCCTTCACCACCGAGCCGGCATATGTCGGGTGGTTGTCTCCGAAGAAACTGACCAGCCGGCCGTCCTTGCAGTAGCTGGTGAAGAAGCCCGCCTCGCCGGAGAGATCGTCGGTGACCGAAGCGGGGACCAGCTGACCTCCCGCCAGGCGGTACGGCCGGAAGCTGCCGTGCTCCGGATCCAGCTCGAAGTCGCCGGGCGACTCCTTCTCCAGGGTGACGTTGGGGCTGGTGCCGGCCGCTACGCAGACGGTGCGCGCCGGAAGCTCGATCACCTCGCCGGCGTCGCGCCACTTCCCGTCGGCCTGCTCGTGCAGGGCGAACCGCACCGCCTTCACCGCGCCGTGCTGGTCGGGCACCGCCTCGAGCGGCGAGAGGCCCTCGGCGATGACGATGCCCTCCTCGAGGCACTTGGCGACTTCTTCGTGGTTGAGGCGGTAGGCGGGCGAGTCGGTGAGGCCCTTGCGGTAGGCGATC
>DATFUN010000145.1:0-7072 GCA_035260805.1 Myxococcales bacterium
AGCGGATGCTGCCGCAGGAGAAGCGCGTCGCCCAGATCGGCGTCCCGGAGATCGAGCAGGTGGTGGCGAAGATCGCCCGCATCCCGCCCCGCAGCGTCTCCGCCGACGACAAGACGGCGCTCAAGAGCCTCGCGCCCGAGCTGAAGAAGGTCGTCTACGGCCAGGACGCCGCCATCGAGGCGATCGCCTCGGCCATCCTGCTCTCGCGCAGCGGCCTGGGCAGTCCCACCAAGCCCATCGGCAGCTTCCTCTTCAGCGGGCCGACGGGCGTGGGCAAGACCGAGTTGGCCCGGCAGCTGGCCCGGATCCTCGGCGTGCCGCTGATCCGGTTCGACATGTCCGAGTACATGGAGAAGCACACGGTCAGCCGGCTGATCGGAGCGCCTCCCGGCTATGTGGGATTCGACCAGGGCGGCCTGCTCACCGACGGCATCCGCAAGTCGCCGCACGCCGTGCTGCTGCTGGACGAGATCGAGAAGGCGCACCACGACCTGTTCGACCTCTTGCTGCAGGTGATGGATCACGCCACGCTGACCGACAACAACGGCCGGGCGGCCGACTTCCGGCACGTGGTGCTGATCTTCACCACCAATGCCGGCGCGCGGGAGATGAGCTCGAGCCGGATGGGCTTCGGCGGGGGCGGCAGGCCCGAGCTGGTGGTGGGCACCGGCGCGGGGGACTCGCAGGTCAGCGTCGACGGCGGGCGCGGCGCGGGCCCCGCCAAGGCGGCGATCGAACGGACCTTCAGCCCCGAGTTCCGCAACCGGCTCGACGGCTGGATCGCCTTCAGCGGCCTGCCGCGCGACGTGATCCTGCGGGTGGTGGACAAGCAGGCCGAGGAGCTGCGGGTCCAGCTGCGCGAGAAGAACGTCGAGCTGCAGCTTTCCGAGCCCGCCCGGAACTGGCTCGCCGACCACGGCTTCTCACCCCAATTCGGCGCGCGGCCGATGGCGCGCCTGCTGCAGCAGGTCATGAAGAAGCCGCTCGCGGAGCGGATCCTGTTCGGCGACCTCCAAGGCGGCGGGACCGTGGTGGCCGACGTGCAGGACGACCGGATCGAGCTGCGGCTGCTCGGCGCGAGCGCCTGACCGGCCCCGTAGGTCGAACTGAAAGCCTGCGCCGCCAGCTACCGCGGCGACTACCGGCCCTTCCAGCGTGGCGGGCGTTTCTCGGCGAACGCGGCCAGGCCCTCCAGCCGGTCCTCGCTCCGGAGCGCCTTGTCGTAGTGCTCGCGCTCGCGCTCCAGGGCGGCATCGAGCGGTAGGTCCCAGGCGTCCTCGAGCGAGGCCTTGGCCGCCGCGATGGCGACGGGGGCGTTGACGGCGATCTCGTTCCCGAGGGCCACGGCGGCCGGGACCGAGTCGCCGGCGGCGCTGATCCGGTTGGCGAGCCCCATCTGCAGCGCCTCCTCCGCGTCCACCCGGCGCGCGGTGAAGACCAGGTCGCGCGCCCGTCCCAGGCCGATCAGCCGGGCGAGCCGCACCGTCCCGCCGCCGCCGGGGATGACGCCGATGCGCACCTCGGTAAGCCCGATCTGCGCGGCGGGATCGAACACGCGCAGGTCGCAGACCAGCGCCAGCTCGCAGCCGCCGCCCAGCGCGAGGCCGTTCACCGCCGCGATCCAGGGCTTGGGGCAGCGCTCGATCTCGCGCAGGCCGCCGTGCAGCTCGCCGAGCCAGCGGCGCACGTCCTCCTCGCTCCAGCCCCGGCGCTCCTTGAGATTTGCCCCGGCGCAGAAGGCGCGGGAGCCCGCCCCGGTGAGCACCACCGCGCGCACTCCCGCGTCCGCCGCCGCCCGGCTCGCCTCGGCCGCCAGGTCCGCGACCAACGCCCGGGAGAGCACGTTCATGCGCGCTTCCCCGTCGATGGTCAGCACGCGGACGGGCCCGCGATCCTCGCTGCGCAGCTCGGGCATGGTCAGGTGGACGCCGCGGGCCGCGCCTCGCCGGGCGCGCGCCGCCCCAGCGCCGCCTGCAGCCGCCGGCCGGTGAGCTTGTGCCCGATCAGCTCCTGCGCCAGCTCGCCTGCGGCGAGGAGCTTTTCCAGGTCGATGCCGGTGGCGATCCCCATGTCGGCGCACATGCTGGCCAGGTCCTCGGTGGCCAGGTTCCCGGCCGCGCCCGGCGCATACGGACAGCCGCCCGTGCCGCCGATCGAGGTGTCGTACGTGGCGATGCCCATCTCCAGACCGACCAGGCAGTTGGCGAGCGCGGTGCCGTACGTGTCGTGGAGATGGAGCGCGAGGAAGGCGGGCGGGAGCTCCTTCAGGAACAGCTCCAGGATGCGCCGCGTCTGGAGCGGGTTGCCCACGCCGATCGTGTCGCCCAGCGAAAGCTCCGAGCAGCCGAGGTCGCGCAGCTGGCGGGCGATCTGCAAGGCGCGCTGCGGGTCGACTTTGCCTTCGTAGGGACATCCCCAGACCGTGCTGAGGTACGCGCGCACCGCGAGCCCGGCCTTCAGCGCGGCGGGGACGATCTCGCGGAAGTGCTGCAGGGAGCCGGCGACGGACTTGTTGGTGTTCTTCTGGTTGTGGGACTCGGTCGCGGACATGAACACCGCGACCTCCTTCAAGCCGGAGGCGATGGCGCGATCGAGCCCGGTCCGGTTCGGCACCAGCGCGCTGTAGCGGACGCCGGGCAGCTTGGGCACCCGGTCCGCGACCAGATCGGTCTCGGCGAGCTGCGGGATCCAGTCGGGCCGGACGAAGCTGCCCACCTCGATGCGCGAGAGGCCCGATCGGGCGAGCGCTGCGATCAGCCGGACCTTGGCGTCGACCGGCAGCTGCGCGGCCTCGTTCTGCAACCCGTCCCGGGGGCCGACCTCGACCAGCGTGACGCGCGCAGGGTACACGGTCAGCTCCGCGGGCTCACGTTCGCGCGCACCCACTCCGCGATGGACCGGGTGGTGGCCCCCGGCGTGAAGATCTCCGCGACGCCCATGCCTTTGAGCGGCAGGATGTCCGAGTCGGGGATGATGCCGCCGCCGAAGACCACCACGTCCTGCGCGCCTTGCTTCTTGAGCAGCTCGAGGACCGCGGGAAACAGCGTCATGTGCGCGCCCGACATGATCGACAGCCCGATGCCGTCCACGTCCTCCTGCACCGCGGCGGCGACGATCATCTCCGGCGTCTGGTGCAGGCCGGTGTAGATGACCTCGAAACCCTCGTCGCGCAGCGCGCGCGCGATGATCTTTGCCCCGCGGTCATGGCCGTCGAGCCCTGGCTTGGCCACCAGGATGCGCACTTTACGTCCCGTGTCGGTCATCGAGGGAGAGGATAACCAGCAGATCGCGCTCAATTCAACCGAGCACTGGGTGTAAGGTTCGCTCCATGGCCGACAAGGTGCAGCTGATCTGGAAGCCCGGCTGAACGGGCTGCGTGAAGGCGCGGGAGTTCCTCGCGCGAAAAGTCGGGGCTGGCGTCGAGCTGCGCAACATCCTCAAGGAGCCTCTCTCGGTCGAGGAGCTGCGGAGGCTCGCCTCGCGGGTGGGCGGCGTGGACGAGCTGGTCGCGCCCAAGCGCCGCGCCGAGGCCGAGGGGCTGCAAGGCGAGAAGCTCTTGCGGTGGTTGGCCGGAGACGGCGCCCGCGTGCGACGGCCCATCGTGGTGACGGGCGCGAAGGTGACGCTGGGCTTCGCGGAGACGGCGCGCAAGGAGCTCGAAGAGTCGCTGTAGGCTCTACTTCTCCAGGAGCGCCACGAGCTGCGGGGTCGTCTCGGTGAGCGGCTCGTGCAGCCGCGAAAGGCGCAGGCCGGCGACGTAGGCGAGAGTGGCGAGCGCGTCGGGCCGGTAGTAGCGGATGTGGAACTCGGCCTCGAGCACCTCGCCGGACTCGAGCCGCACCGTCTTGCGCACGTGGTCCACCGCGCCGTCGAAACGGCCCTCCTCGACGACCTTCCCGAGGCCGCGGACCTCGTGCTCCGTCCGGACGTACGGGCTCGCGGCGAGGCGCAGCGGGTTGTCGGTGGTCAAGACCAGCGCCCCCCCGGCCCTGAGCACCCGCGCCGCCTCGACCAGCGCCAGGGCGGCGTCCTCCTCGCTGCCCAGGAACATCGAGCTGTAGAAGCAGAACGCGGCGGCCAGGCTGCCCTGGTGGAGCGGCAGCGCGCGCAGATCGGCGCGCACCAGGGTCACCCCCGGCGCCTCTGTCCGGGCTTCCGCCAGCAGGAGCGCGCTGCGGTCGACGCCGGTGGCGCGATGTCCATATTGGACGAGCTCGCGCAAGTGGCGGCCGTAGCCGCAGCCCAGATCGGCCACCGGCTTGCCGGGCTCGACCTGGGCGAGCTGCAGGGCCACGTGCACGTCCTCTTGCGCCAGCCGGCGCGGGGCCACCCTTCGGGTCGTCTCCAGGAAGATCCGATCGGCGTGGCTCATGCGCTCCGCGGCGCGGGCGAGGGCGGATCGACCCACTCCTCGGCCCAACGCTCGAGCCCCCGCAGCACACGCCCGAGCGCCTCGCCCTTGCGGGTCAGGCGGTACTCCACGCCGACGGGCGGTCCGGCGAGCACGCGGCGCTCGACCACTCCGGCTTCCTCCAGCTCTTTTAGACGCTCCGAGAGCATGCGTTCGCTCACCACCTGGAGGGTGGTGGCCAGCTCGCCGAATCGGGCCGGGCCGTGGAGAAGAACGTGCACGACCAGCGTCGTCCAGCGCTTGCCGAGCAGGTCCACCGCGGCCTGGAACCGCGGGCAGAGCTCGGTGCTGTACCGCTGCGGCCGCATGGTGCGACGCAGTGTAACCACACGGCCCCCGATCCGCGCGAATCCGCGGCGCCGCCGGCGCATCTACGGGCTTACTAAACAGAAGTACGTTCCCTTTTACAAGGAGATCAGATGGCGACCTGGAGCATCGACCCCGGCCACTCGGCCGTCCACTTCGGAGTGCGGCACATGATGTTCACCAAGGTCCGCGGCCGGTTCACCCGCTGGAGCGGCGAGCTGCGGCTCAATCCCGAGCACCTGGCTTCCTCGAGCGTGGAGGTGACCATCGAGGCGGCGAGCATCGACACCGCCGATGCTCAGCGCGACGGGCACCTGCGCTCGCCGGACTTCCTCGACGCGGACAAGTTCCCCACCATCACCTTCCGCAGCACGAAGGTCGAGGAGCTGGGCGAAGGCAAGCTGCGCGTCTCCGGCGACCTGACGATCCACGGCGTGACCCGACCGGTGGTTCTCGACACCGAATATGCCGGCCGGGCGCAGGATCCCTGGGGCAATGACCGGGCGGGCTTCGCCGCCCGCGCCGCCGTCGACCGCACCGATTTCGGGCTCCGCTGGAACCAGGCGCTGGAGACCGGCGGCGTGCTGGTCGGCAACAAGGTGGAGATCGAGCTGGAGCTCGAGGCGGTCGCCGCGGCCAAGGCCGCCTGAACACGACCCGCGAGGTCTGGGGCGCTAAAAACTGCCCTTTTCGCGGTACGCGCCCCAGACCTTGCGGAACACGTCGCAGACTTCGCCCAGGGTGCAGTACGCCTTCACTGCCTCGAGCACCGGGACCATGAGGTTCTTCCGTTCGTCCCGGCAGGCCGCTTCGACCGCGCGGAGCTTCTCCTGCACCGCGGCCTGGCTGCGGGACCGCTTCACCGAGTGCAGCCGCTCGATCTGGTCGTGCGCCACCTTCTCGTCGATCTTGAGGATGGTGATGGGCTCCTCGCGGTCCGACTTGAACGAGTTGACGCCCACGATCTTCCGCTCGCCGGTCTCCACCTCGCGCTGGAACTGGTACGCGCTCTCGGCGATCTCGCGCTGCGGATAGCCTTCCTCGACGGCGCGGATGATGCCGCCCAGCTGGGCGATCTTGTCGAGGATCTGCTGCGCGCGCTTCTCCATCTCGTCGGTGAGGTACTCGACGTAATAGCTCCCCGCCAGCGGGTCGACCACCCGGTCGACGCCGCTCTCGTGCGCGATGAGCTGCTGGGTGCGCAGCGCGAGCCTGACCGAGTCCTCGGTGGGCAGCGCGTAGGTCTCGTCCAGCGAGTTGGTGTGCAGCGACTGGGTGCCGCCCAGCACGGCCGCCAGCGCCTGCAGCGCCGTGCGCACCACGTTGTTGTACGGCTGCTGCGCGGTGAGCGACACGCCCGCGGTCTGCGCGTGGGTGCGCAGGCTCATGCTGATGGGCTTCTTGGCCCCGAACCGGTCGCGCATGGTGCGCGCGTAGATGCGCCGCGCCGCGCGGAACTTGGCGATCTCCTCGAAGAAGTCGTTGTGCACGTCCCAGAAGAAGCTGAGCCGGGCGGCGAAGTCGTCCACGTCCATCCCGCGCTTCTCGCACTCCTCGACGTAGCCGAAGCCGTCGGCGAGGGTGAACGCCATCTCCTGCACCGCGGTCGCCCCAGCCTCGCGGATGTGGTAGCCGCTGATGGAGACCGGGTGCCAGCGGGGCATGTGCTTCGCGGTGTACTCGATCATGTCGACGACCACGCGCGTGGCCGGGCGCGGGCCGACCACCCATTCCTTCTGCGCGATGTATTCCTTCAGCACGTCGTTCTGGATGGTGCCGCCCAGCTTGTCCTGAGAGACGCCCTGCTTCTCGGCGACCGCCACGTAGCAGGCGAGCGCGAAGATCGCGCTCGCATTGATGGTCATGCTGGTGGTGACGCGGTCGAGCGGGATGCCGCCGTAGAGGATCTCGAAGTCCTTGAGCGTGGAGACTGCGACGCCTTCCCTCCCCACCTCGCCGAGCGCCATCGGGTGATCGGCGTCGTAGCCCATCAAGGCGGGCATGTCGAAGGCGGTGGAGAGCCCGGTCATGCCGTGCTCGAGCAGGTACTTGAAGCGCTGGTTGGTGTCCTCCGGCGAACCGAATCCGGCGAACTGCCGCATGGTCCACAGCCGGCCCCGGTACATGGTCGGCTGGGGTCCGCGGGTGTACGGGAAGCGCCCCGGAAATCCCAGGTCGCGCTCGTACTTCTCCACGTCCTCGGCGCTGGGCCGGCCGGCGTCGGCGGGCGTGAGCACGTCGGGGATGGGAATTCCGGAATCGGTATGGAACTCGGCGCGCCGCAAGGGGCTTTTCGCCACCGCCCCGGCCAGGTCCTCTCTGCGCCACTGCTCCTCCGCAGCTTCCAGGCGGGCG
>DATFUN010000146.1:0-7655 GCA_035260805.1 Myxococcales bacterium
GGGCAACTGCTGGATGACGGTCCCGCCGCGAGCAATTCCAGCCGGCAACGAGCGGGCGCCCGCCCGGCCGCGCGCTAGTACTTCCGGTACGGCAGGAACTTGCCGTGCATCACGATCCGGACCCGGTCGCCCTTCGGGTCGGGCATCCGCTCGAGCGACATCTCGTAATCGATCGCGCTCATGATGCCGTCGCCGAACTCCTCGTGGATCAGCTCCTTCCATGTCGTCCCGTAGACCTGCACGAGCTCGTGGAAGCGGTAGATGGTCGGGTCGACCGGGACGGCGGTGTCCAGCGAGCCGCGCATCGGGACGACTTGAAGCAGCGCCATCTCGTCGTCGGTGAGCCCGAGGAGCTTCGCCGCCTTCTGCGCCTCTTCCCTGCTCATCGTCATCTGCCCGAGGAGCGCCGCCGTCGTCCAGACCGGGCTCCTGCCCACCTCCTTGGCGATCTGGGCCCAGGTCAGCCCCTTCTTCAGCTTGGTCGCCAGCACCTTCTCCGTCAGCTCGGCTCGGGTCATTGCGCCGCCTCCTGTGCGGGTTCGTGAGCGGTCGTGCGGGGCGCCTCGCTTCCGGCGCCGTTCCGGTAACGCTTCGATCGCGTCACCAGGAAATCGAGCAGGTGGTTCCGCAGGGGGTAGTAGTGCGGGTCGCGATGGATGGTCTGCCGCGTCCGCCCGCGCGGCAGCAGGTTCTCCACCACCTCGGCGATTCCCGCGCGCGGCCCGTTGCTCATGAGGAGGATGCGGTCGGCGAGCAGGATCGCCTCGTCGACGTCATGGGTGATCATCAGCACCGTCTGGCGCGTGGCCGCGCAGATCTGCAAGAGCTCGTCCTGGATCACTCCGCGGGTCAGCGCGTCGAGCGCACCGAACGGCTCGTCGAGGAGCAGCATCTTCGGCTGGATGGCGAACGCGCGGGCGATGCCCACCCGCTGCTTCATCCCTCCGGAGAGCTCCGCCGGCTTCTTCTGCTCGGAACCGGTGAGGTGGACCATGTCCAGGTACTTCTGCGCGTGCCGCGCGACCTGCTCCTCGGTCCACCGCGGCCAGCGGGAGCGCACCGCGAACGCGACGTTCTTCCGCGCGGACAGCCAGGGCAGCAGGGCATGCCCCTGGAAGACGACCCCGCGGTCGAGGCTGGGGCCGCGAACCTCGGTTGCGTCGACGATCACGCGGCCGGAGGTCGCCGCGTCGAGCCCCGCGACGATGTTGAGGATGGTCGACTTGCCGCACCCGGAATGCCCGATCAAGCAGACGAACTCGCCCTTGCCGATGGTGAAGCTGACGGCGTCGAAGACGCAGAGCGGCCCCTCGGCCCGCGCGCCCGGGTACATCTTCCTGAGCTGCTCGACGGAGACGAACGGTTTCACGCGCGGTCACTCCTGGTAGGCGACGAGCTTGCCCAGCGAGGCGAATCCCAGATCGAGCAGCATCCCCATGAGCCCGATCACGAGGAGCGCGAAGATGACGTTGGCGAGCGAGAGGTTGTTCCACTCGTTCCAGACGAAGTAGCCGATGCCGGTGCCACCCACCAGCATCTCGGCGGCGACGATCACCAGCCAGGCGATGCCCATCGAGATGCGCATGCCGGTGAGGATGGTGGGGGCGGCCGCCGGCAGGACGACGTGGAGCGCCTTGCGCACCGGGGAGACCTCGAGCGTGCGCGCGACGTCGAGCCACTCGCGCTTCACCGACCCGACGCCGTGGGCGGTGTTGAGGAGCATCGGCCACAGCGAGCAGATGGAGATGACGAACACGGAAGAGACCGAGGAATCCTTGATGGTGTAGAGCGCCAGCGGCATCCAGGCGAGCGGCGAGATCGGCTTGAGCAGCTGGATGTACGGGTTCAGCGCGCGGCGCGCGACGGGAGACATCCCGACGAGGAACCCGACCGGGATGGCGACCAGCGCCGCGAGCGCGAATCCCAGGAGCACGCGGCCCAGCGACCAGGCGAGCTGGATGGCGATGCCCTTGTCGTTCATCCCACCGTCGTGGAACGGGCTCTTCAGCTGCGCCCAGGCAGCTTCCGCGATCTGCGCCGGGGCGGGCAGCCCCGACTTGCGTCCGCCGAGCAGCGCCGCGTACTCGGGGTCGCCGCCGCGGGCCGTGGGCGGGGGGAGCGTGGCCAGCTGCCAGGCAGAGAGGAAGACGGCGAGCAGGAGCAGGGACCCGAGCGCTGCGCGGATCCGCATCCGTCAGCTCCGCCGGATGGAGAAGCTGTTCACGTATTCGTCCGGCTTCGCCGGGTCGAACGTCTTGCCCATCACCTGGTGCCGCGCGTACGTCTTTTCCGGCGCAGGCAGACCCAGCTCGGCCATCCGCTTGCGCGCATCGGTCGCGAGGAAGACCTGCTCCGCCACCTTGCGGTAGTCGAGGTCGCCCTTGACGTATCCCCATCGTTTCAGCTGGGTGAGGATCCACACCGCCATCGAGTGCCAGGGAAACGGATCGAAGTCGGCGCGACCGGGCACGTTCTGCACCTTGCCGAGCCCGTCGGCGAAGCGGCCGGTCAGCACTTGCTCGACGACGGGGAGCGGTTGGTTCAGGTAGTTGGCGGGCGCGATCGCCTTGGCGATGTCCATGCGGTTCGCGGGGTCGTGCGCGTGCGCGGTGGCCGTGGCGATGGCGCGGAAGAGCGCCGCGAAGGTGTTCGGGTTCTCCCGCACGAACGAGTCGGGGACGCCCAGGGCGCAGCAGGGGTGGCCGTCCCACAGGTCCCTGGAGAGGAGGTGGATGAAGCCGACCTCCTCGTAGACGGCGCGCTGGTTGAACGGCTCGGGCCCGAGGTAACCGTCGATGTTTCCCGCGCGCAGGTTCGCGACCATCTCCGGCGGCGGGACGACGCGGATCTCGATGTCCTTGTCCGGATCGAGCCCGTGCTCGGCGACGTAGTAGCGCAGCAGCAGGTTGTGCATCGAGTAGTCGAAAGGGACGGCGAACTTCATTCCCTTCCATTGTTTGGGATCGCGCCTCTCCTTGTGCTTGAGGTGCAGCGTAATCGCCTGGCCGTTGATGTTCTCGATCGCCGCCACGTAGGTGAGGTCTTTGCGCGAGCCGAGACCCAGGCTGATGGCCAGGGGCATCGGCGAGAGCATGTGCGAGGCGTCGTACTCGCGGTTGAGCACCTTGTCGCGGATGAGCGCCCAGCCCGCGGTCTTCACGACCGTCACCTGGAGGCCCTGCCGCGCGTAGAAACCCATCGGGTCGGCCATCAGGATGGGCGTCGCGCAGGTGATGGGTACGAACCCGATCTTCAGCTCCTTCTTCTCTGGAGGGCCGCCTTTCTCCTGGGCGAGCGCCTTGGCCGCCGCAAGTGGGAAGAGCGAGCCGATCGCGCTGAGCAGCGCTCCCCCACCGAGTCCGCGCAGCAGGCCACGGCGCCCGAGCACCGCGCGGGCGACTGCAGTCTCGACCATCCGGTCGACGGGGCTTTCGGCCGGACCGCTCACGACCCTGTCCTCGTGCAATCGCGATACCACCCGCACCGCCACCGGCCCAGAGGAGGAGCCGGCGACGCAGACGCCGCGCTTCAACAAAAACGTAGCGATGCCGCGGCCGCCCGACGGAGTTGTAGCCAGCGGTGACCGGCGAACTGGAGCGAAGGTCCGAGGCGGGACCCCGATGACCTCCTCCCTCCGATGCCCAAGGCGAGCTCCGACTCCACTGCAGGCTACGTTCTTGTCGTATCCGGTGGTCGAAGCTCCGAACTTGTCGGTCGCGGTGGGCCGCCGCGAAGGGCGCACACGCCCGCTTTTCCCCGCCTGGCAGCACACCCCTCCTCTCGCAGTAGGGTCCGCCGCGGCGAAATCGCCTGTCCCTTTTCGCGGCCACCGGGAGTGAGACGAGCGATGTCCGAAACCGTGCTGGTAACGGGTGTGGGAGGACCGGCCGGAAGCGCCGGCGCGAGCTATTTTGCAAAGAAGGGCTACCGGGTCGTCGGTACCGACATCCGGGCAGTCGAATCGCCCGCGAACGAGCTGCGCCTGGTGCCGGCCGCCCGCGACCCGCGCTTCGCCGCCGTGCTCCTTGCGATGGCGGTGCAGGAACAGGCCTCGCTCGTCGTCTCCACCGTCACCGAGGAGCTCCCCCTCGTCGCCCGCATGCGGTCCGCGCTGCGCGAGCGCGGGGTCTCCCTGTGCATCTCCGATCCACCGGGCGTGGACGTGGCGAACGACAAGCTGCGCACCGCGGAAGACCTCGATCGAGCCGGCGTCGCCGTGCCGGTCACCTTCTCCGGCGACACGCCGCACCGCGAGATCACGGGCGCGCTCGGGTTTCCGCTCCTCTCCAAGCCGCGGTTCGGGCGCGGCGGGCGCGGGGTGTTCGTCCACCGCGGCAAAGACGACCTGGCCTGCGCCAGCCCGGAGGAGGTCGTCTGGCAGGAGTTCCTGCCCGGCGAAGAGTACGACCTGAACCTCTTCGTCGAGCGGGACGGCGGCGTGCCGGCGGCGGTCGTGCTGCGCAAGACCGGGCTCAAGGACGGCCTGGTGGGGAACGCGCTCGGCGTGGAACGCGTGGAGCGTTCGGACGTCGCAGAGCTGGGCGTGCGCGCAGCCCGCTCCCTCGGGCTCGAGGGACCGATCGACATGGACATCCGGCTCGCGGAGGACGGAACGCCCGCCGTCCTGGAAGTGAACGCCCGGCTGGGAGCCAACGTGCTGTCGGCCAGCGAAGTGCTGGACGCCCTCGATGACGCCTGGAGGAATGGACGATGCGCCTGAACGTCGCTCTGATCGCCTGCAGCCTGGCCACTTCCGCCTTCGCGGACCCGCAACCCCGCGAGCCCGCCCGCGCACACAGCGCCACGGCGGCGCGCGCGCCCGACCCGGCGCCGCCGCTCGGCATGGTGGTGGCCCACCAGATGCGCGCCCGCGCGGACTCGCTGCGCAGGCAGGGTGACTACGAGGCCGCCCTCGATGCCTACCAGTCCGAGATGGCCGTCGAAGGCGAGACGGCGGACTGCTGGAAGCACATCGGCTGGACCCAGAGGGCGCTGCGCCGGTACGCCGACGCGGAAGCGTCGCTGCGGCGGGCCTCGGAGCTGGATCCCAACGATCGCGAGGCGCAGGACGACCTGGATGGCTTGCACCTGTCGCGCGGGCTGCGGCTGGACGCCCGGATGGGTGGAAGCGAGCCCGGCACCTCGAAGAACGCGTTCGAAGGCGAGCTGACCTACGGCGGCTTCAACCGGGTCGAGCTCCACGCCGGCGGAAGCTGGACGGACAACATCTTCTACGACGCGATCAAGGGCTACGCGAACGCGTACTGGTTCTACTCTCCGGATTCCTACCTGAAAGCCGACTTCACCCTCCGGCGGTACAACTACACGGGCGCGAACCGGCCCACGCCGGATTCCAGCGCGTACGACACGGTGCCGCGCGGGTCGCTCGAGGTCTCCCACTGGTTCGCGCAGCGGATCCGTGGCGGCCTCGAGTATCAGCTCTTCGCGCCGGACTTCTTCTACGATCACTCGAAGCGGATCCTGAACCATAAAGTGACCGGCGAGTTGGAGGCGAGGCTGGGCGGCGGCTTCACCGCCGCGATCACGGCCGCGCTGCTGCGCGATCCCGATCCGGCCACGACGCTGATCGCGGGCCGCCCCGTTCCCGGCGCGCCTCCCGGGACGGTCTGCCCGGCCGCGGGCCAGCCGAACTGCGCGACCGCCACCAACGTCAAGTTCCGGAGCGAGTTCCTCCTCGGCGGCAGCCTTTCCTACCAGGCCGACCTCTGGGGCATCGGCGTCAAGTACATCCCGAACCGCGACCTGGACTCCGGGTTCGACTGGTCGATCATCTCGAGCCTGGACCTGCGCCCGCTCGAGAAGCTCTCCTTCAATTTCCAGTGGGTCCTCGATCGGTACTCGAACAGCTCCGGCCCGCTGTTCGCCGGGCAGAACGGGAACATCTGGTGGGCGACGGTCCGGTACCAGCTCACCCGCCCGCTCGCGCTCGGCGCCGGCGTGAAGTGGGTGGCGAACCCGAGCCCGGCGGACGTGAACACCACCTCGACGCGGAACGACCCGACCTTCCTGCTCAACATCGACTACCGCACGGTGCTGTTCTAGACCCATGCGCACGCCGCTCCATCCCTCGCTCGCGCTGTTCGCGGCGCTTGGTATCGCCTCGGGTCCGGTGAGCGCGCTCGCGCCGCTGGCCGCGCAGCCGCGCATCGTGGCTTACGCCGTCGACGTGCCCCGTGCGAAGGACGCCGTCGAGGCGCTCCGGCGCGACGCCCGGTCCAAGGCCGCGGCGCGCCGGTTCGCGGATGCCATCCGCGACTACGAGCGCCTTCTCGCGCTCGCCCCGGGCGATCCGGACGCCTTGGCGCATCTCGCCCAGCTGCACGCCTGGAGCGGCAACTACGACCAGGCGATCGTCCTCTACCGCGAGGCGATCGCCCGACGGCCGCTCGACCCGGGTCTGACGAGCGATCTCGCCGACGTGCTCACCTGGACGAACCGGCTCGAAGACGCCGAGCGGCTGTACGAACGGGTCCTCGCACGGGACCCTCACCACCACGAAGCGCTCAAGGGCCTTTCACGCGCGCGGCTGTTGCGCGGGGATCCGGCGTCGGCCGCGGAAGTGATCGATCGCGCCCTCCAGCTCTACCCGAAGGACGTCGACCTGCACGTCGACCGCGCGCGCATGCTCACCCAGAAGCGGCAGCTCGACGGCGCGATCCAGGCGCTGCAGCGCGCGGCGGAGCTCGCTCCCTCCGATCCGGACGTCCTCCGCCATCTCGCTGAGACGTACCAGCAGAAGCAGGACTGGCCGAGCGCCCAGGACACCTGGCTTCGCGTCGCCCAGCTTGTCCCGGACGCCCCGGACAGCCACGTGGCGTTGGGGCGCGTCTACCTGGCCCTGGGAAAGCTCTCGCTCGCCCGCGAGCACGCCGGGCTGGCGCTGCGGATGAGCCCGGCCGGCGACGCCGCCAACCAGCTGGTCGCGCAGCTGGACCGCGAGGGCAGGCTGGCCCCGGTCCGGACCGCCACCGACTGGCTCGAGATGCTCGCGTACGCAGCCCTCCTGCCGGTCGTGATTCTGGTGGTGCGGCGCTCGCGGCGGTCGCTGCGGAGCCGGCCGGCGGCCTGGACGTTCGCCATGTACGTGCTGCCTGGGTTCATCGCCCTGGGCCTCATTGCCCACTCGATCAAGGGCGTTCCCTGGCCCTGGTTCGACGCACGGGTGTTCGAGTCGGTGAGCGACGTGGTGCTCTTCCTGGGGTTGGGCGTGGCGTTCGTCACCGCGCTCCGCCACGAGCCCACGGTCCGGGAGTTCGAGGGCGAGGTGGTGCTGGCGCTGGGCGCGCACCCGGACGACATCGAGCTCGGCTGTGCCGGGTTGATCCTCAAGCTCAAAGCGAGCGGCGCGCGGGTGTACGGTCTCACCTTCACCCGAGGCGAGAAAGGGACCGACCGGCAGGGTCAGCGGGAGCTGGAGACGAAGAAGGCGGCCGAATTTCTCGAGTTGGACGGACACTGGGTGCTCGACTTCCCCGACACCGGGTTGCAGGAGAAGATTCCGGCGGTGAAAGGGGCGATCGAGGCGAAGGTGAAGGAGCTGGGCGCCACCATGGTCCTCACGCACACGGACGTCGACGTGCACGGCGACCATCGCGCCGTGTTCGCGGCGACGCGCGAGGCGGCGCGAGGCGTGC
>DATFUN010000147.1:0-2295 GCA_035260805.1 Myxococcales bacterium
GGGCGCCGTACGGAGGATCGGACGTGAGCCGGCGCACCAGCAGCTCCCCCGCCGCCGCGGACTCGAGCTCCGGCACGGTGCGCATCGAGAGACGGGCGCGGGCGCAGTCCGCCATCTGGTTCGAGGTTCCGGTCAGCGCCGGCGCGCCGATCCCGATGACGGTGATCGCCGGCCGGGTCCAGAGCTGCTCGTAGGGCGTGCGACCGTGCTCCTTGCTCAGCGACACGCCGTCGAGCATGCCGACCTCGTCCCGGAACTGCGCCTCCGTCAGCGGCAGCGCGCGGATCGCGTCCCGCTGGGCTCGCGTCGCCAGGCGCGCGGGCCGGTACAGACCGGGAACGTCGAGCCTGCCGTCCTCGCGCTGCAGGCCGGCGAGGATGCGGCTCAACACCTGGACCGGATCCGGCGCCGCGCCACCCACCCGACCGCTGTGCATCGGCTGCGACAGCGTCCTCACCTCGAGGTCCACGATGCAGTTGCCGCGCAGGCTGCCGGTGATCCCGGGCACGCCCGGAGCGGGATTCGGGGTGTCGGTGACCACCACCACGTCGGCGGCGAAACGCTCGCGGTGCTGCGCGATCAGTCCCCCGAGGTGCGGCGAGCCGACTTCCTCCTCTCCGTCCACCAGCATCCGGAGATTGCAGGGCAGGCCGCCCTCGGTGCGCAGCGTCGAGGCAATCGCGGCGACCTGGGCGAGGATGCCGCCCTTGTCGTCGGCGGTCCCGCGGCCGTAGAGCCTCCCCTCCCGCTCCTCGGCCTCGAAGGGCGCTGAGCGCCACAGCTCCTCGCGGCCCGCGGGCTGGACGTCGTGATGGCTGTAGAACAGCACCGTCGGGGCGCCCTCCGCGTGCAGCCAGTCCGCGCACACGTAGGGATGGACTCCCGGCAGCTCGAGGATCTCGACGTGCTCGAGCCCCGCGGCCTCGAGCACCGCACCCACCGCCTCCGCGGAACGACGCAGGGTCTCCGGCGGATGGCCCTCGGCCGAGACGCTCGGGATGCGGACCAGGGAGGCGAGCTGCTGGAGGAAGGCGGGCGCGCCGCGCTCGAGCTCGCGCAGGGCGGACGCGGGGTTGGACAGCGCCGGGCTCGACGCGACGGGGGTCACGGTCCGGCTCACTCGGCGAAGACCAGGGCCAGCCCGGCGCCCTGGGCGAGCGCGCGCTCGTAGACCACCGCGGCCGCCGCCACGTCCTGGAGCGCGATCCCGGTGGAGTCGAACAGCGTGATCTGGTCCTCGCGGGTCCGTCCCGGCTTGCGGCCCGCGACCACCTCGGCCAGCTCGGCGTGCACGTCCTCCCGCGTCATGGTCCCGGCCTCGATCGCATGGTGGAGATCGCCGAAGCTGGCGCACTGCCCGAGGTCGTCCACCACCACGCGCGAGGCGGCCATGAGATCCGGATGGATCTCGCTCTTCTCCGGGTTGTCGGCTCCCACCGCCGCGACGAAGGTGCCGGGCGCGATCGCGATCGCGTGCAGCAGCGGATCGCGCGAAGGCGTGCAGGTGACGACGATGTCGCTCTGATCGAGCGCCGCCGGCAGGTCGGGCTCGGCGTGGATCTCGATCCCGGGAGCGGCGCACTCGTCCGCGAAGCGGTCGCGCCGGCACCCGTCGCGGTCCGCGGCGAACACCTGCGAGATCGGCAGCACCGCGCGCAGGGCGCTCAAATGAGCGCGGGCCTGGATGCCGCAGCCCACGATCGTGACGACGCTCGAATCCGCCCGGGCGAGATGGCGGGCCGCGACCGCGGTGGCGGCGGCGGTGCGCTGCGCGGTGATCTCGATCGAGTCCATGATCGCGAGCGGGCGCCCGCTGCGCGCGTCGGCGAGCACCAGGACGCCCTGGATGGTGGGCAGCCCGAGCCGCGCCGGGTTGGACGGGAAGTTCCCGTTCACCTTGGCCGCGAAGTAGGCGCGCTCGCGTTCGAGCACCCCGGCCTTCACGTGGAACGTGCCGTTCTCGACGTGCAGGCTGAGGACTTCCGGGGGCTGCGTGCGACCCTCGCCCCGCGCCCGGAACATCTGCTCGACCGCCACGATGCAACTCGGCAGGTCGAGGAGGCTCGCCACGTCCCGCCGCCGCAGGACGATCACCCGGTCCTCTGCGCTCACGTCCGGCTCCTGCGCACACCGGGGGGACGCACCGGTATCGAGCCCGGGCTGAGGCGCACCCGAGCGGGCCGGGCGAACGAGCGGTGGAGGTCATCGAACAGCGCGAGAGCGCGCTCGAGGCGCTGGCGATCGTCGTCGTGTCCGCCGACGATCCCGGCCACCAGCTGCTCGATACCGGCGGTC
>DATFUN010000148.1:0-9110 GCA_035260805.1 Myxococcales bacterium
TGGTGATCGCCGAGCAGTTCGGCACGCTGGAGTCGCTCTTTCCAGGCCGGATCGATCTGGGCATCGGCCGCGCGCCGGGAACCGACCAGCGCACCTCGATGGCGCTGCGGCGAAACCTCGACGTGGACGTCGACGCGTTCCCTCATGACGTGATCGAGCTGATGCAGTACTTCCGCCCGCCCGAGCCGGGACAACCGGTGCTGGCGGTGCCCGGCGCCGGCCTCGAGGTCCCGATCTGGATCCTGGGATCGAGCCTGTACGGCGCCCGGCTCGCGGCGGCGCTCGGCCTGCCCTACGCCTTCGCCTCCCACTTCGCGCCGGCGCAACTGATGCGCGCCATCGAGCAGTACCGCGCCGAGTTCCGCCCCTCCGCGCAGCTCGCGCGCCCTTACGTGATGGTGGGCATGAACCTGGTAGCGGCGGACACCGACCGGGAGGCGGCGCTCCTTGCCACTTCCATGGAGCAGGCCTTCGTGAACCTGCGCAGCGGCCGTCCCGGACGGCTGCCCCCTCCCGCCGAGGGGCTGCGCTGGGACGCCGCGGAGCGCGAGATGCTGGACCAGGTGCTGAGCTGCTCGGCGGTCGGGTCGCCGGAGACCGTGCGGCGGTGGATCGAGGACTTCCTGGCACGGACGCGGGCCGACGAGCTGATCGTCGCCTCGCAGATCTTCGATCACGGCGCCCGGCTCCGCTCGTACGAGATCGGAGCGGACGTGCTCGGCCGCCCGGCTGCCCCGGCACGGGCCGCCGCACCCGCCTGATCCGCCTCACCGCCGCCCGATGCGGGCAGAGGCCTGCGCAGCGCCCACCAGGGAGAGCGCAGCCGGGTGCCGCGCCTCTGCTGCGATCCGGTCCGCCCGTCCGAGGTGCACGATGGTGCCGCCCGCGAGGACGGCGATGCGGTCGCACAGCGTCGCGGCGAGGCGCAGGTCGTGCGTGACGAGCAGGCAGGCGATGCCGGCGGTCGCGCGCAGGTCGAGCAGGAGATTCGCCATCTGCGCGCGGAGCGAGGCATCGAGCGCGCTCAGCGCCTCGTCGGCGACGAGCAGGGCCGGACCGGTGGCCAGCGCCCGCGCGAGCGCCACCCGCTGCGCCTGCCCGCCCGACAGCTCGTGGGGGTACCGATGCAACAACCCGGTGCCCAGCTCGACGCGCTGGAGCAGCCGCGCCACCCGCTCCGGGCGCTCCGCCTTTGCCGCGAGCCGGTGCACCTCGAACGGTTCGGCGAGGCTCTCCTCGATGGTCAGCCGCGGATCCAGCGAGGCGGCGGGATCCTGGAAGACGACCTGCATCTCGCGGCGCGCGGCACGCAGCTCGCGCCCGGTGAAGGCGAGCACGTCGCGCCCGCGCCAGCGCACCGCGCCGGAAGCGGGTTCGAGGAGCCGCAGGGCCGCCCGCGCGAGCGTCGACTTTCCCGATCCGCTCTCGCCGACCAGGCCGAGCATCTCCCCTGGTTCGACGGACAGCGTGACGCCGTGAAGGACGCGATCGCCGCCGCGATCGACGTACACCCGATCCAGCTCCAGCAGCGGAGCGGTCACGCCGCCTCGAGCGGGTGGAAGCAGGCCACCTGGCGCCCGGGCGGCCCGCCCAAGGCGGGCTCGGCGGCAGCGCAGTCGGGGAGAGCGCGGGAGCAGCGGTCGCGGAACGAGCATCCGGACGGCCGGGCCCACGCGGGCGGCGGCGAGCCCGGCACCGGAACCAGGCGCGCGGGAGGATCGCCGAGCGGCGGAGGAAGGCTGCGCAGCAGCGCGGCCGTGTACGGATGCCTCGGCCTGGAAAGCAGGTCGGACACGGCTCCCTGCTCGACGATCCGTCCGGCGTAGAGCACCGCGATGCGATCGCACAGCTCGGCGGCGAGCTCGAGATCGTGGGTTGCGAGCAGCAAACCGAGGCCGCGCTCGCGGCGGATCTTCTGGAAGAGCTGCGAAACCGATCGCTGGGTGACCGCGTCCAGCGCGCTGGTCGGCTCGTCCGCGATCAGCAGCGAGGGGCCGCAGGCGAGGGCGACGGCGATGAGCGCGCGCTGGCGCATGCCGCCCGACAACTCGTGCGCGTAGCGCCGGGCGATCTCCGGGCCGAGCCCCACCGTGCGCAGCAGATCGACCGCGCTCGCGGCGGCTGCGCTGCGAGGGATGCGCGCGTGCCCCCGCACGGCTTCGGCGATCTGCGTCCCGATCCGCATCACCGGGTTCAACGCCGCGAGCGGATCGTGGAACACCATCGCCATCGCCGATCCCCGTACCCGCGCCATCGCCGCCGGGGGCAGCTCGAAGAGCTCCTGGCCGAGCATCTCCACGCGGCCGGAGGCATGTGCGTGTTCCGGCAACAGACGTAGGAGAGAAAGCGCGACGGTGGATTTTCCGCTGCCGGACTCGCCGATCAGCGCCAACGCCTCTGCGCGCCCGAGTTCAAAGGAGATTCCGTCGACGGCGGGAAAGCGGCCTCCGCGCTCCCCGAAGCTCACGCGCAGGTTGCTCACGCGCAGCACTCCTCCTTCTTTGACCACCCCTCGGTGCCATGTCAAAGTTTTTAAAAAACAACACTCAGGAGTTGTAGCGCCAAGATGGGCGAAACAGCCGCCACCGACGTGCCGCGCGAACGGATCGGCGGCCGGTACCGGATCGTCGCCTTCCGGGGCGCCGGGAGCGAGGGTTCCGTGTACCTCGCCGACGATCTCTTCACCGGGCACCAGGTCGCGCTCAAGCTGGGCGCCGCCTCCCGCCTCGCCGCCGAATACGAACGGTCGGCCTCGCTCACCCACCCCAACCTGGCCCGCGCCATCGCGCTGTGGCCCGACGGCCCGGCGGCGGCCCTGTCCCTCGAGTACGCCTCCGAAGACCTGACCGCGGTGCGTGGATCGGCGGAGGCGACGGTCGTCCGGCACGTCGCCGAGATCGCGCGCGCTCTCGGGTACCTGCACCGCCGCGGGATCGTCCACGCCGATCTGAAGCCACAGAACGCCGTGCTCACCGGCGAAGGTCACGCCCGGCGCGCGCTGCTCATCGACCTGGGGCTCGCCGGCGTCGAGCGCACCTCGCGCGGGAGCCTGGAGTACGCCGCTCCCGAGGTCCTGGAGGGAAGCGCGCCGCCCTCGCCGGCTTCCGATCTGTACTCGCTCGGCGTTACCTTGCACGAGCTGCTCTCGGGGGTGAATCCGTTCGCGCGCGCAACGCCCGCCGAGGTGGTGCGGGCGCACTTCGGCCCGCAGCCCCTGGCGCGGGCGAGCGCCGGAGTGCAGGCGGTGATCGCCAAGCTGCTGGCGCGCGAGCCCCAGTCTCGCTACGCGCATGCGGACGAAGTCATCGAGGCGCTCGGATCTGCCGCCGGCCTCGAGCTGCAGGCCGAAGGCGACGGGCTGGCGCCGGACTGCATCGGGCTCGGTGCTCTTCGCGGCCGCGACGCCGAGCTGCAGCGCTTCCAGCAAGCGGTGGCGCGGGCGCGGAGCGGAAGTGGATCGCAACTCTTCGTCGGCGGCCCTCCGCGATCGGGGAAATCGCGGCTCCTGGCCCGCTTCAGCGTCGCCGCCGAGCTGGCGGGAATGCGGGTGCTCCGCGTTCTGCCTGGCCGCGGACTGGAGACCCTGGGCCGTTGGCTCGCGCTCCTCCTGGGCGATCGCAGCGCGGCCGAGCCCACGGTGGCCCTGGTTCACAAATGGCTCGCCGCCGCCTGCGAGCGGCATCCGATCGCGCTGCTGCTCGACGATGCCGACTCCGATCCGGGGCTGTTCGCCCTGCTCGCGGCGCTCGCGCGCTCTCGCGAGTGGAAGCAGCGGCCGCTCCTGGTGGCCGCCGTGGCGGCGGATGCGATCGATCCGGCGCTCGAGCGCATCGAGCTGACGGCGCTTCCCGCCGCGGTCGCTCGGGAGAAGCTCCGGGAGGCGTTCGGATCGGCGAGCTGGTCGGAGCGCCTCGCCGACGTCCTGGTCCGGGAGACCTCCGGCTTGCCCGGTGAGCTCGAGGACGCGGTCCTGGATCTCGCCGCGCGAGGGATCCTCGGCCGGCGGCGCGGGCAGTGGGAGCTGAACGAGCTCCGCGCCGGGCGCGACCTGTCCGCCTGCGTCCCTCGCGCCGCCTTGCGCGCCGCCCGGGAGCGGGTCCGGGCACTGCCCGAGGCGCTGCGCCGCGCACTGGGGATCGCCGTGGTCCTGGGGAGCCGCTGCGACCGCGCCACGCTCGCGGCGCTCGCAGGGACCGAGCCGGCGGCCGCGCTCGAGCGCGCCGGCTCGTTGGAGTCCGACGGATCGCGCTTGCGCTGCCCGCACATCGCTCTCTCGCGCGCCGCCGAGCGGGCGCTGTCGCCTGCGGATCGCCGCGAGGCGAACCGGCGCGCCGCGGAGCTGGCCGCCGACGCCCGATCCCGCGCCGTGCACCTCTTCCGGGCTCAGTCGCGCGGCTGCGTGCGCGCTGCGCTCGCGGCCGCCCGCTCCCAGGCGCGCGACGGAGCGCCGGCCGAAGCAGCGCGCCTCTACCAGATCGCCTGCGCCGCGCGGCGCGCGCCGCTGTTCGACGCGCGCGCCGCCCTCCTCGTAGAGCGCTCCGGCGACTGCCTCGCGCTCGCGGGCCACCTGGCCGCGGCGCGCCTCGCGTACTCGCGCTCGCTCGCCCGCGGGGGCGATCCGGGCCGCATCTGGCAGAAGGTGGCCAAGGCCCGCTGGCAAGAGGGCCGGTTCGACCAGGTGCTGGCCGCGCTCGCCCGGGCCCGCGAGGGCGGCGGCGATCCGCTCGCCATCGCCATCGTCGAGGCGCGGGCGCAGGCCACACGCGGAGACTACGAGCGAGCGCGCCAGCTGGCCGGCGATGCGCTTCCGCTAGCCCGCGCTCGCGGCGACGCCGAGTCGGCCACCCGGCTGCACCATCTCCTGGGCACCTGCGCCTGGCACGGGGGCGACGGGCGCCGCGCAGTCGCCGAAGAGCGCGCCGCCGTCCTCATCGCGCGGCGCCACGGCGACAGGCGCGCCGAAGCCGACGCGCGCGTGGGGCTCGGCAGCGCCTACCGGCTGCTGGCGAAGTACCGCCAGGCGGCGCAGGAGGCGTCCAAGGCCATCGAGCTGTACGCGGCGGTCGGAGACGAGCGGCAAGAGGCGCTGGCTTGGAACAACCTGGGCGCCGCGCGCTACCTCGCCGGCGAATGGGACCGCGCGCTGGAGGCCTGGGAGAAGCTCGGAACAAAGAAGGCGCGCACGCTCGAGGAGGAGCTGCTCACGCTCAACAACCTCGGAAACCTCTACCGGGAGAGAGGCGACCTGCCGCGCGCGAAGGACCTCTTGCGGCGGGCGCTGGCGAAGATCCGCGAGGCGGGAGGGTACGCGCGCATGGAGGCGCTGGTGCGCGGCAACCTGGGCGAGGTCGCCGCGCGCGAGGGCGACCTGCAAGCAGCCCAGGCGCTGTACCTCGAGACGCTGGAGCAGGCCCTTCGCATCGACGCGCGCGACGAGGTGGTGGAGACCGAGCGCAGGCTCGCCGAGCTCGATCTTCTGCGCCGGGACCCGGCCGCGGCGCACGCGCGTGCCAGCGCGGCGCTGGATCTGGCCGTGCGCGCCGGCAACCAGGTCGAGGAAGGCAACCTGCTCCGGGTCCTGGCCCTCTCGGCGCGAGCGAGGCGCGACGGGCCGGCGGCGGACTCCGCGGCGCAGCGGGCGCGGGCGGCGCTCCAGCAGGCCGGCGCGACGTTGGAGCTGGCCCGCCTGGAGTGCGTCACCTGCCTGCTCGAGCTGGATCGCGCCGACGCGGTGCAGGCCGAGGCGGCGCTCCGGCGCGCCCGCGGGACCTTCGAGAAGCTGGGCGCCGCTCCCGACCTGCGCGAGCTCGAGCAGCTCGAGCGGGAGGTGGAGGCGCTGCAGCGCAAGTCGCTCTCCCGCATCGAGGCGCTGACCCACGCCGCGCAGCGGCTGGCCGCCTCCAACGATCCGGCGGCGCTGCTCGAGGAGGTCCTCGATCAGGCGCTGCAGCTCACCCGCGCCGAGCGCGGGTTCATCCTCCTCAACGAGGGCTCCGGCCCTCCCCGCGTGGCCGCGGTCCGGGGCGCCGACGCAAACGCCACCTTGCACATCTCGCGCACCATCGCCGACGGGGTCCTGCACACGGGCGAGATGGTCGCCATCGCGGACATCGTCGGGCGCGAGCAGCTCAGCACGCAGAAGAGCATCCTCGACCTCGGGCTGCGGTCGGTGCTGTGCGCGCCGATCCGCAGCGGCGGAAAGCAGCTCGGGATCCTCTACGTCGATTCCCGCAGGGTCGGGGTCCTCCTCTCCCAGAAGGACCTGGGCCTCTTGAGCGCCTTCGCGGCGTTGGCCGGGTCGGCGCTGGAGAACGCGCACCTCATCGACGACCTGCGGCGCAAGACCGACCTGCTCGCCCACATGGCGCACGAGTTCCGCACGCCCCTGGTGGGGATCAAGGGCTACGCCGACCTGGTGCGCGACGACCCCGGCCTGAGCGCGCCCGTCCGCAAGGACCTCGACGTCATCTCCGACCAGGCGCTTCGACTCTCCAACCTGGTCGACCGCACCCTCGAGCTGGCGCGGATGGAGGCCGGCGCGGCGAAGCTTTCGCGGGTCCACGTCTCGCTGCCCGAGGTGGCGACGGCGGCCATCGCCGGCCTCAAGCCCATCGCCCTGATGAAGTCGATCGCGGTGGACCTCTCGGCCGAGGAAGGCGCGCCAGAGGTGCTCGGCGACTTCGAGCGGCTCGTGCAGGTGATCACCAACCTGGTGGGGAACGCCATCCACTATTCCCCGAACGGCAAGCGGGTCTGGGTCAAGGTGGGTCGCGGCGAGCCGCTCCCGGTTCCGCGGGTGCCTCGCATCGAGGTGGAGGGCTCGCCCTCGAGCGCGGCTCCCGCGCCCTCCCCGAGCGCGCGCGTGACCGTGTCCGACGAGGGACCGGGCATCCCCGCGGCGTCCATCGACAAGCTGTTCACCCCGTTCTTCCGCGCGGGGAACACCAAGCGGACCGGCACCGGCCTGGGCCTGGTGATCACCCAGGAGATCGTCCGCCATCACGGAGGTCATATCCGCGTCGAGAGCGAGCTCGGCCGCGGCACCACCTTCACCATCGTCCTGCCGGGCGCCGCCTGATGGAAGGGAGCTCCAAGCAGCCGGCGCGCGTGCTGATCATCGAGGACGACCCCCCGCAGGCGGGCGTGCTCTCGCGGGCGCTGGCCGGCGAAGGGCGCGAGATCGTGCTCGCCGACGACGGCCTGAAAGGCCTCGAGCTGGCGAGGGCGGGCGTGGCGCTGGTGATCGCGGACTACGACCTGCCGGGAATGAACGGGGTCGAGCTGGTGCGGAAGCTGCGGGCCGAGAAGATCTCCGCGCCGGTCCTCATCGTCTCCGGAGTGGCCAGCGTGAGGGTCGCGGTGGACGCGATGAAGGCCGGGGCGCTCGACTTCGTGCCCAAGCCATTGGACCTGGACTTCCTCCGCGCCCGCGCTGCGCAGGCGCTCGAGCTGTCGCAGGCCGCGCAGGAGCTGGAGGAGCTGCGCCGGAAGGTGCAGCGGCGCCGCAAGGCCGATCTCGTCATCGGGGTGTCTGCGGCCATCACCGAGGTCCGCCGCCTGATCGGGACGGTGTCGCACACCGAGGTGGCGGTCGCGCTCTACGGCGAGACGGGGACCGGCAAGGAGCTGGCGGCGCGCACCATCCACGAGCAGAGCGAGCGCAGCGACCAGCCATTCGTGGTGGTCGACTGCGCGGCGCTTCCCGAGCCTCTGCTCGAGAACGAGCTGTTCGGGCACGAGGCCGGCGCGTACACCGGCGCGGACCGCAAGACCGCGGGCCTGCTCGCCGAGGCGGACGGCGGGACGGTGTTCATCGACGAGATCGGCGAGATGCCGCTGGCCCTGCAGTCGAAGCTGCTCCGGTTCCTGCAGACCAAGGAGTTCCGGCGGGTCGGAGGGACGTCGCAGACGCGGGTCGACCTGCGCGTGGTCACCGCGACGAACCGCGACCTCGAAGCGGAGGTGACGGCGGGCCGGTTCCGGCGCGACCTCTTCTACCGGATCAACGTGTTTCCCATCCGGCTGCCCCCCTTGCGCGAGAGGCGCGAGGACGTGGCGCTCCTCGCCGACCACTTCCTGCGCGCCGCCGGCAAGGAGATGGGTCGCACGCTCGAGCCGCTCAAGCCGGACGCGCTCGCCGTGCTCTCGGAGCACGACTGGCCGGGCAACGTGCGTCAGCTCGAGAACGCCGTGCGGCGCCTGGTGGTGAGCGCCGAGGGTTCTCGGATCGGCGCGGCCGAATGCGCGGCCGTCCTCGGCGTTCGGACGTCGAGCGTGCCCGCGAACGGGGCCAACGGATCCCTCGAGCCGTTCCACGCAGCCCGCGCGGAGGCGCTGGAGCGATTCGAGAGGGCCTACCTCGAGCGGCTGCTCCGCGCGGCCGGCGACAACGTGGCCGAGGCCGCGCGCCGCGCCGGCATCGACCGCAAGAACCTATGGCTCAAGCTCAAGCGCTACGGCTTGGGACGCGCCGCGCAGTCGTAGCGCGCACGCCACGGCCCGGGGCGGCCGCGCCACGCTCCAAGTCACCGAAATCCCTGACCCGCGGGGTGCGAGCGCCACGGAGGGCATCCCATGCCACTTCCAACTACTTGAATTCAGGGGAGGTGAAAATTGGCAGGCGCATTGCTCATGCACTCCACAATGCGCTCCCTCCACAGAATCCTGGTCCCGGTCGCCCTCGCCCTCACGCTGGCAGGTCCCGCCCGTGCGGTCACCGCGACTACGCAGGTCATCGACGGCCTTCCACAGGTCATCGTGCCGCAGCAGCTGATCGTGAGCTGCAATCCGTCGGCGGCGCTGAGCTTGTGCACCTCGGCCCTCGACTCCGTAGGCGCGGTGGTCACGCTCCTCGGGCTGGGGAACTTCAGGCTGGCGATCCTGCCGGCCAACACGCCGCTGCAAGGCGTCCTCGACCTGCTCCGCGGGACGCTGGGCATCGCTTCCGCCGAGCCGAACCGGATCCTCATCGGCAGCGCGGCCTTTCCGCAGACCTGGGAGTTCCCCGCCGCGGGCGCGCCAGGCGATGCCACGCTCATGCCCGGCACGGCGCATCCGATCGTCGCCGTGCTGGACAGCGGAGTCGCGTACGAGGACTACGCGGACCTCCG